>DASTOI010000186.1:0-10708 GCA_035762585.1 Myxococcota bacterium | reverse complement strand
CGAGGCCGCGAGCGGCGGCGGCGCCGTGACGTTGAAGCCCGGCGCCGACTTCGTCGCGATCGGCGGCAAGCAGAGCGAGCGGGCGCGTCTCGAGCGCAGCGAGCTCGTGTTCGTCGGCTACGGGATCGTCGCCCCCGAGTTCGACTGGGACGACTACGAGAGCGACGTGCGCGGCAAGACCGTCGTGATCCTCAACAACGATCCCGACTGGGATCCCGCGCTGTTCGCTGGAAAGCGCCGCCTCTATTACGGGCGTTGGGACTACAAGTACGAGGAGGCGGCGCGGCACGGCGCGGCCGGCGCGATCATCATCCACACCGACGCGTCGGCCGGCTATCCGTGGCAGGTGGTGCGCACCTCGTGGGGCGGCGAGGAGTTCCAGCTGCCCGCCGCGGGCGAGCCGCGCGTCGAAGTGCGCAGCTGGGTCACCGAGGCGAAGGCGCGCGAGATCGTCGCGCTCGCGGGGCGCGATCTCGCGGAGCTCACCGAGAGCGCAAAGCGCCGCGACTTCGCGCCGGTGCCGCTCGGCATCACGACCTCGCTCGAGATTCCCACCGCGCTGCGCCGCATCGAGACGGCGAACGTGCTGGCGCGGCTGCCCGGCCGCGATGCGCGCCTCGCGAGCGAGCTGGTCGTGATCACCGCGCACCACGATCACCTCGGCGTGGGCGAGCCCGATGCGAGCGGCGACGCGATCTACAACGGCGCGCTCGACAACGCGAGCGGCGTCTCCAGCGTGCTCGCGATCGCGGAGGCGTTCGCCGCGCTGCCGAAGCCGCCGCGCCGCAGCGTGCTGTTCGCGTTCGTCGCGGCCGAGGAGCAGGGGCTGTTGGGGTCCCGCTACTACGCGCAGCATCCGACCGCGCCGCCCGGCCAGCTCGCGGCGAATCTCAACTTCGACGGCGCCGCGATCTTCGGGCGCACGCGCGACGTCGAGATCGTCGGGCGCGGGAAGTCGTCGCTCGAGGACCTGCTCGCGTCGGCCGCCGCGCGGCAAGCTCGCGTCGTCGTCGACGAGGCATTCCCCGACCGCGGCTTCTATTACCGCTCGGACCAGCTGAACTTCGCGCGCATCGGGGTGCCCGCGCTCTACTTCCGCTCGGGCGTCGACGTGATCGGCAAGCCCGAGGGCTTTGGCCGCGAGCAGCAAGAACGCTGGACCGCGACGCACTACCACCAGCCGAGCGACGAGCTCGACGCGAGCTGGGATCTCGCCGGCGCAGTCGAGAACGCGCAGCTCGGCTTCTGGGTCGCGGCGAGCGTCGCCGAAGCGCGCGCGTTGCCGGCCTGGCGCGCCGGAGACGAGTTCGAGGCGAAGCGGATCGAGGCGCTGCGAGCGGTGAGCGCGCGGGCGAATTCCGAATAAGCGGGCGCGGGCGCGCGCTCTCCTATCGTGCGCGGCCCATGTCCTCCGAGGCGCGCTTCGATCCGCGATATCCGTGGCTGCTCGCGGGCGCGGCCGCATGGTTCGGCGCGTGGGGCATGCAGCAGGTGCTCGTGCCGTGGCTGGTCGTCAACGTGCTGCGTTCGAGCGCGACGCAGACCGGCCTCGTGCAGATGGCGACGATGCTGCCGACGATCTTCCTGCTGCCGTTCGGCGGCGCGGTGGCCGATCGCGTCGACGCGCGCTGGCTGCTCGCGAGCCTGCACGTCGCGGCAGGCATGGCGCCGCTCGCGATCGCGCTCTCGATCCCGAACGGCGCGCTCTCGCTCGAGCTGCTGATCGGCGCGGCGCTCTTCACCGGGCTGGTGAACAGCTTCTCGAATCCGTCGCGCGACAGCCTGCTCTCGCGCGTCGCCGGCAGCGACCTCACGCGCGCCGTCGCCGGAGTGATTACGGCGCAGTTCCTCGCGCAGGGCATCGGCATGCTGCTCGCGAGCAACGCCGACGAGATCGGCGCCCCCGCGGCGCTCGCGATCCAGGCGGCGATCGTGGCGCTCGGCGCGGCGTTCTGCTTCCGGCTCCCGGGAAGGATGGCGCCCACGCGCGCGCGCCAGCCGCTGCGCGCAGAAGAGCTGCTCGCGGGCGGCAGGTTCGTCTGGGGCTCCGAGCTGCGCTTCGTGTGGCCGCTGATCGCCGGCGTCGGCTTGTTCTTCAGCGGCGCCTACAACGTGCTCTTCCCGGTGATGGTGCGCGACGTCTATCAGAGCGGCGTCGACGAGCTCTCGGTGCTGCTGTTCGCGTTTCCGGCCGGGACGATCTTCGCGTCGGGCTGGCTCTTCTTCCGCGGCATCCGGCGCAAGGGGCGCGCGCTCGCGCTCTCTCAGGCCGTCGGCGCGCTGACGCTGATCGGCTGCGGCGCGGACGTCCCGTTCTGGGCGACGGTCGCGTTCACGTTCGTCTGGGGCCTCGCCGGCGGCGTCTTCATGACCACCGGCCGCGCGCTGTTCCAAGAGCGAGCGCCGCTCGCCGAGCGCGCCCGGATCATGGCCGTGCACCAGCTCGCGATGGTGGCCTCGGGGCCGCTCGGCGCTTTACTGTCGGGCGCGCTCGGCGACGCGATCGGTCCGCTCTGGGGCACGGCCGCGCTCGGCGGGCTGATGCTCGCGCTGATTGCGACCGTGCTCTCGCTCTCGGACGTCTGGCGAATGGAGTAATCCGTGTTCCGCTCGGAAGCCGTGACGCGTGGCATTCGCGTGACCGTCGAATCGCGCTTCGAGCCGGAACGCTCGAGCCCGGAGGACGGGCAATGGTTCTTCTCGTACCACGTTCGCGTCGCGAACGAGGGCGAGCGCGTCGCGCAGCTGCTCTCGCGCCACTGGATCATCACCGACGGCAACGGCAAGGAGCAGGAAGTGCGTGGACCGGGCGTGGTCGGCGAGCAGCCGGTGCTCGAGCCCGGCGAGGCGTTCGAGTACACGTCGGGCTGCCCGCTGCAGACGCCGGTCGGCAGCATGCGCGGCACCTATCGCATGGTGGCCCCCGGCGGCGAGGCGTTCGACGCGGTGATCGCGCCGTTCGGGCTCGGCGAGCCGCGCGTCGTCAACTAGCGCGATCTTCCTCGGCACGCGCTCTCGAGGAGCCAAGATGACGTCGCTCGCCGGCAAGACTGCAGTGATTACGGGCGCTACGTCCGGGATCGGGCGCGCGACGGCCCTCGAGCTCGCACGGCGCGGCGCGCGGCTGCTGCTCGTCGGCCGGAACGAGGCGCGCGCGCAGGAGACGCTGGCCGCACTCCGCGCGGCGGCGCCGAAGTGCGACGCCGAAGTGGTGCGCGGCGACTTCTCGGCGCAGGCCGAAGTGCGCCGCGTCGGAGAGGAGCTCGCGAAGCGCATCGACGCGCTCGACCTCCTGATCAACAACCACGGCGTCACGCTGGCGCGGCGCGAGCTCACGCCCGACGGCTTCGAGGCGACCTTCGCGATCAATCACCTCGGCTACTTCCACCTGACGGGAATCCTGCTGCCGAAGCTGCGCGCGACGCCGGGCGCGCGCGTCGTGAACGTCGCGTCGGAGGCGCATCGCTTCGGCGCGCTCGACCTCGACGACCTGCACAGCGCGAAGCGCTACGCCGCGCTGCGCGTCTACGGAAAATCGAAGAGCGCGAACATCCACTTCACGCGCGAGCTGGCGAGGCGGTACGGAAGCGGGCGGCTGACGATCAACTGCGTGCACCCGGGCGGCGTCGCGACGAATCTCGGCGCCGGCCAGGGGCCGCTGCTCGACGTGGTGCACCGCATCGTCGCGCTGTTCTTGAAGACGCCCGAGCAGGGCGCGCGGACGTCGCTCTACGCGGCCACGGCGCCGGAGACCGCCGGGCGCAGCGGCGCCTATTACGCCGACTGCAAGCCGAAGCAGCCCGCCGCGCACTGCCGCGACGAGGCGACCGCGAAGCGTCTCTGGGACATCAGCGAGCAGCTGACGGGCTTCGCGTACCCGAGCGCGTGACCGCCGGGCGAGCGAGGCGCGCACGCCGGGCCCTCGCTGCGCGGTGATCGCGCGCGCTGAGGTAGCGTGCGCGCACACGACCGAAACGGGAGGTGCTTGCGATGGGGTTGCCTCGAGCCTCGATGGGAGCCGTGCTGGCGCTCGCGCTGGCGGCTTGCGGCGGCGACGAGGAGAGCGGCAACTACGCCGAGTCTTCCCCGCAGAGCGATGATTCGACGGAAGTCGCTGCGGAGTCGGACGCGGATGCCGAGGCCGAAGCAGATCGTCCCCGCACGCTCGTCGATCCCGTCAACTTCAAGGCGCTGATCGATTTCCTTCCCGCGGCGCCGTCGGGCTGGACCGCGGGCGAGCCGAATGGCTCGACGACTGCGATGGGCGATTACAAGGTGACGACCGTCTCGAACAGCTACCGCAGCGCGGCGAGCGACGGAGGCGCCGAGCAGAGCGTGACCGCGGAGATCACCGACGGCGGCTTCGCCGAGATGGTCGCAGCGCCGTTCACGATGATGTCGCAGTTCTCGAGCGAGACGACCCAGGGCTACCAGAAGGGAGTCACGGTCGAAGGCCAGCCGGGCTACGAGGATTGGAACACCGCGTCGCGGAGCAGCAACTTGAACGTGCTGGTCGCGAACCGCTTTCTGATCCATCTGAGCGGGTCCGGCCTCGAGCCCGAGGCACTGCGCGAGTGGCTCGCCGGCATGAAGATCGACGAGCTGATGGAGCTCGCGGGCGAGAGCTGACCGGTCGCGCCGGCGCGCGCGAGCTCCGCGCGCGCCTCGGCGATCGCTCGCGGCGGAAGCGCCCGCGCGCGTTCGAGCGCGCGCAGCGCGCCCTCGCGGCGCGCCTCCAGCACGGGATCCGGACGCGCCTCGAGGAGCGAGCGATGGCGGCGGATCGGATCCGGGAGAATCGCGAACAGCGAGATGCACTCGCCGAGCGTGAGCTCGCGCGCGCGCCGTCCGTAATAAAACTCGGCGGCGTGCTCGAGCCCGTACACGCGCGGCCCGAGCTCGGCGAGATTCAGGTACCAAGTGATCTGCCGCCGCTTGCTGAGGATGCGGTAGAGCAGCGCGGCGCCGAGCAGCTCGCGCAGCTTGCGCAGCGGCGAGCGCTCGCGCGCGAGGAAGGCGTTCTTCACGATTTGTTGGGTGAGCGTGCTGCCGCCCCAGACGAGCCGTCGCTCCGCGAACGCCCGCCGCAGCGCGCTGGAGATCGACGCCGGATCGACGCCGAAATGCCGGTAGAAGCGGACGTCCTCCGCCGCGACCAGCGCCGCGCGGCAGGCGGGAGTGATCTCGTCGTCGCCGAGCCAGGCGTCGCCCCCGGAGCGGGCCGCGAGCGGGCCGACGACGCGCAGCCAGCGCGTCTCTCCATCCGGCTCGTACGCGAGGTACGGAACGGCGCCCTCGCGCAGCCTGAAGACCGGCGGCGTCAGCGCGAGCCCGGCCAGCGCGGCGAGCAGCGCGAGCCCGACGCAGCGGCGCCCGAAGCCGGGCGACCGCCTAACAACGCCTTCCCACATTCGCAGCCTCGCCGCGGTTCGAGCCGCGAGCCTAACCCGTACGCGCGGCTGGCTGCGAGGCTGCTCGCGCTCGGCCTCACGTGCGCGCTGGCGGCGAGTTGCAGCGATCCGGCCGAGACCTCGCGGCCTTGCGGCGCGCGACTCCCGAGGGAGCTTTGCGCGGAGATCGGCCAGATGCTGCTGGTCGGCTTCGGCGGCCGGCGCGAGCGGCCGAACGGCGCGATGGACTGGGCGGATCCGGACGCCGCGCGCTTCGAGGTCGACTCCGTAATCGCGCGCGACATCGCAGAGCTGCACGTGGGCGGCGTCGTTCTGTTCTCGATGCCGCGCGCGCCGGCGGCAGGGCCGGGCGGCCGCAACATCGAGAGCCCGGCGCAGCTCGCGAGCTTGTCGTCTGCGTTACAGGCGTTCTCCGCGCGCAGCCGCGAGCAGCAACGGCTTCCGCCGCTGCCGCTGCTCGTCGCGATCGACCAAGAGGGCGGCCGCGTCGATCGGCTGCCGGCGCGCCTCGGCTTCGCGCAGCGCACGGTCTCGGCGCGTGCGATCGGAGCGCACGCGCAGTTCGCGCGTCGCAGCCCCGAGCCCGCGCAGCGAGCGCGGCAGCTCTCCCGCGCGTACGCGGGCGAGATGGCGCGGCAGCTGCGCGCGCTCGGGATCAATCTGAACCTCGCGCCGTGCGTCGACGTCGACGTGAACCCGCGCAGCCCGTCGATCGGCGCGCTCGGCCGCAGCTTCTCGTCGAGCCCGGAGATCGTCGCGAGCGAGGCCGCGGAGTTCGTGCGCGGCTTTCACGACCACGGCGTGCTCGCGGCGCTGAAGCACTTCCCCGGCCATGGCAGCGCGCGCGGCGACACCCACGCCGGTCCGGTCGACGTCTCGTCGACGCACCGGCGCGAGGACGAGCTGCTCCCGTACCGGCGCCTGATCGAGCGCGGTTATCAGGACGTGATTCTCGCGAGCCACGTCGTGAACGGCGCGATCGACCGCACGCAGTGCACGCCGGGCGCGCCCGACGATCCGCGCACGTGGTGCCCCGCATCGCTCTCGCGCGCGACGCTGAGCGGCCTCCTGCGCGGTGAGCTCGGCTTCGACGGCGTGATCGCGGCGGACGATCTCACGATGGGCGCGATCGCGCGCGAGATTCCCCTCGAGCGCGCGATCGAACGCGCGATCGATGCGGGCGTCGATCTGTTGATCCTCGGGAACCACCGCGAGCACGTGACGCCGCGTGCCGTCGCCGCGATCGCAGGGCTCGTCGAGAGCGGCCGTCTCTCAGCGGAGCGGATTCACCGCTCGAGCGAGCGCATTCGCGCGCTGAAGCAGCGCCTCGCGGACACGCCGCCGGCGCAGCCGTGGACGCGCTAGCAAGCGAAGCGCACAGCGAGGCGGAGCGGCAAGCGAAGCGCGCAGCGAGGCGGAGTCTTCGCAGCCGAGCGAAGTCGAACAGTGGCCTCCGCGTGCGCTGGGCCCTCGGCGCGCGGTGATCGCGCATCCTGAGTCGGTCTCCTAGAGATGCTCGAGCCGAATCCCGCCGCGCGTGAAGCGCGCGAACGGGATCGGCAGCCCGCTCGGGTCGGGCGCGGCGACGCGCTTCTCGACCTCGGCGATCACCATCAGCGTCGCCTCGGGCAGCGGGAGCGCGCGCACGCGGCTGAGCGCGACCCACTGGAGGTCGAGCAGCTCGCCGCTGCCGCGCAGCGCGTCGGGCGCGTGTGCGTGCGACGCGTCGGCGAGGAAGAAGCGCGTGTCGAAGCGGCGCGGGTTACCGGGCGGCGTGATCGCGCGCGCGACGTAGTCGAGGCCGTGCAGCGCGGGTGCGAGGCCGCTCGCGAGAAATCGGCTCCACGACGCGGACTTGCTGCGCCGCCGCCGCTCGCCGCTTTGGCCGACGAGCACGCCGGCCTCCTCGAACATCTCGCGCACGGCGGCCATCGCGAGCGCGTGCGCGCGCGCCGGGCTCGCGCCCAGCGCGAGCTTTGCGAGCACGTCCGGGCGGAGCGCGGTCGCGAACGCTGCGCGCGCGTCGGCGGGGTCGACGCGTCCGCCCGGGAACACGTACAGGTTCGGCATGAAGCGGAGCGCGCCCGCGCGCCGGCCGAGCAGAATCTGCGGCTCGCCCCGATCGCGCCGGCACAGCACGAGCGCGGCCGCGTCGCGCGGCACCACCCGAGCGGACGGCGGAGCGGCCTCGGTGTCCGGCGAGGGCAGCGACATCAGGCCGCGCAGCGTATGCCGCTTCCCACCCGATGACACCGCGATGACACCGATTGGGGTCTGACCCCTTTCTGTGTCATTGCGCCGAAAGCGTCCGCTTGCGGCCGCGGACGCATGGCTTCGGTCGAGCGAATTTCCTAGCCTGCGCAGCCATTTCCGATCCATCCGGATGAACGGATGCAGCGCTGGGGGCCCGATGCCGACGATGATTCCGCGCTTCAAGGTGAAGGACCTCTCGCTCCACGAGCTCGGTCGCAAGGAGATCCGGCTCGCCGAGCACGAGATGCCGGGGCTGATGGAGCTGCGCCGCCGCCACGGCGCGGCGAAGCCGCTGCGCGGCGTGAAGATCATGGGCTCGCTGCACATGACCGTGCAGACCGCGGTGCTGATCGAGACGCTCACCGCGCTCGGCGCCGACGTGCGCTGGGTCTCCTGCAACATCTTCTCGACGCAGGATTCTGCGGCGGCCGCGGTCGCGGTCGGCGCCGATGGATCGCCCGAGCATCCGCGCGGCGTGGCCGTCTACGCGTGGAAGGGCGAGACCCTCGAGGAGTACTGGTGGTGCACCGCGGCGGCCTTGTTATGGCCGGACGGCTCGGGCCCCGACCAGCTCGTCGACGACGGCGGCGACGCGACGCTGCTGCTCCACAAGGGCCTCGAATGGGAGCGCGCCGGCCGCGTGCCCGACTTCGACGCGAAGAAAGACCCGGAGGAGTGGGGCGTGATCCTCGAGCTCGCGCGGGAGATGCAGCGCACGCACCCCGGCGTCTGGGGCCGCATCTCGCCGCGCGTGCGCGGCGTCAGCGAGGAGACGACCACCGGCGTGCACCGCCTCTATCAGATGGAGCGCGCCGGTACCCTGCTCTTCCCCGCGATCAACGTGAACGACTCCGTCACCAAGTCCAAGTTCGACAACATCTACGGCTGCCGGCACTCGCTGCCCGACGGCCTGATGCGCGCGACCGACGTGATGCTCGGCGGCAAGGTCGCCGTGGTGTGCGGCTTCGGCGAGGTCGGCAAGGGCTGCGCGCAGGCGCTGCGCGGCCAAGGCTGCCGCGTGGTGATCACGGAGATCGACCCGATCTGCGCGCTGCAGGCCGCGATGGAGGGTTATCAGGTCACCACGCTCGACGAGGTGCTCGAGACCGCGGACATCTTCATCACCGCGACCGGCAACTCGCACGTGATCGCCGCCGAGGACATGTCGCGCATGAAGGACAAGGCGATCGTCGGCAACATCGGCCACTTCGACAACGAGATCGACATGGCGGGCCTCAAGGCCGTGCCCGACATCCGGCGCATCCACATCAAGCCGCAGTACGACGAGTTCGTGTTCCCCAACGGCAAGAGCATTCTCGTGCTCGCCGAGGGCCGGCTGCTGAACCTCGGCTGCGCGACCGGCCACCCGAGCTTCGTGATGTCGGCGAGCTTCACGAATCAAGTGCTCGCGCAGCTCGACCTGCACGCCAACGCCGCGAAGTACGAGAAGAAGGTCTACGTGCTGCCGAAGAAGCTCGACGAAGAGGTCGCGCGGCTGCACCTCGACCACCTGGGCGTGAAGCTGACGAAGCTGACGCCGTCGCAGGCGCAGTACCTGGATGTGCCGATCGACGGGCCGTTCAAGGCGGACCACTACCGCTATTAGGCCGCCGCGGCCGGGCTCTGCCGATGCACGTCCACATCACGACCGAAGCGCCGGGCGCTCTGCGCGCGAAATTTCTGATCGCCCGGCTCGCGCGGCACTGGGAGAAGTCGCGCGTTCGCGTGACGCACGGGCCGCAGCCCGCCCCGGGAGCGCAGCTCGGCATCGTGCACGTGAACCGCACGCGGATCGGCGCGCACGAGCTCCCGCCGAACGAGACCGGCCGGCCGCTGCTGAACGAGCGCGTGCGCGACATCTCGAAGGCGCGGTTCTCGACGCTGCGCGTGGGACCGGACGACGCGTGGCGCGGGCCGGTGATCGTCAAGTCGAACCTCAATCACTTCGGAATCCCGGAGGCGCGCGGCGGCGGCCGCTGGGGAGAGCGCGCGCGGCGAGCCATCGCACGGGTCTCGTGGCGAGCCGCGCGAAGGCTCCCGCCGCGGCGCTACCCGATCCTGCCCCGCCTCGGGGAGGTGCCTGACTGGGTGTGGCGCGACGACGAGCTGGTCGTCGAGCGCTTCGTGCCGGAGCGCGCGGACGGGCTCTACTGCCTGCGCGGCTGGGTGTTCTTCGGGTCGCGCGGCTACGTCTACCGGCTCTTCTCGGACGACCCGCTCGTGAAGACCGGCACGAGCGTCCGCCACGAGTTCTTGCCGGCGCCGCCGCCCGAGCTCGAGGCGATCCGTGCGGCGCACGGCTTCGACTTCGGGAAGTTCGACTACGTGGAGCACGACGGGCGCGCCGTGCTGCTCGACGCGAACAAGACGCCCGCGATCGAGGCCGCCGCGGACTCCCCGCGCATGCGCGAGCTCGCCGGCGCGCTCGCCGATTTCCTCCCGAGCAGCGGAGCACGCGCGTGAACCGCCGGCTCGAGACCGCGCTGCCCGACGAGGCGCTCTTCCCGCGCGAAGCCGCGTTCATGGCGCGCACCGACGCGTCGCGCGTGCGCATGCTCGGCTTCACGCCGCTCCAGCTCGACAGCGTGACGACGATGTTCGGCGGGCTGTTCGGCCGGCGCCCGAGCGTGCGGCATCGGTCCGGAGTCTCCGCGGCGGCGCGCGCGCTGCTCGAGCGAGCGGGCATCGCTCTCGCCGAGAACGTGCTCGAGTACGAGGACGCCGAGCAGGCGGAAGCGCTCGCCGACGATCTGATCGCGCGCGGCTGGCGGCTCGCGTCGCCGTATCCGCTCCGCGAGCGACGTTTTCCGAGCGAGGCGCAGATCGTGGCGCCCGCACTGTGGGAGCGGCTGAACGACAAGGCCCGCTTCGGCGAGCTCGCGCCGGCGGGCGCGCTGCCCGAGCGCTCGGTCTGCGAAGTCGACGCGATCGGAGCGCTCGAGATCCGGGGCGCCGTGTTCGTGAAGAGCGCCGGCGCCGCCGCGACGGGCTGGGGATTCGGCGTGCGCCGCTGCGAGAGCCGAGCCGCGCTGCTGCAGGCGCAG
>DASTOI010000185.1:0-4090 GCA_035762585.1 Myxococcota bacterium | reverse complement strand
TCGCCGCCGCGTGCGCGCAGCTCCCCGGCGAGCTGTGCGCCGGCGCGCTCCGCGTCCGACGCGTTCGCTTCGATCTCACCGCGCACGATGCGCGAGCCGTCGGGCTTCGCGACGAGGCCGCGCAACCGCAGCCGGCCCGCGGTATCGAGCTCCGCAAACGCCGCGATCGGGACGGCGCAGTCGCCCTCGAGCGCCGCCTGGAACGCGCGCTCCGCGGCGAGGCACGCGCGCGTCGGCGCGTGATCGAGGTCGGCGAGATCGGCCGCCAGCGCATCGTCGTCCGCGCGCACTTCGAGCGCGAGCGTGCCCTGCCCGACGGCCGGCAGGATGTCCGTCGTCTCGATGCGCTCGTGGATGCGGTCGCCGAGACCCAATCGATCGAGGCCCGCGCACGCGAGCACGATCGCGTGCAGCGCGAGCTCGTCGAGCTTGCGCAGCCGCGTGTCCACGTTCCCGCGCAGCGGAACCAGCTCGAGATCCGGGCGTCGCGCGCAGAGCTGGCTCGCGCGCCGCGCGCTGCCGGTGCCGATGCGCGCGCCGCGCGGCAAGAGCCCGATGCGCAGGCCAGGCTCGCGCGCGACCAGCGCGTCGCGCGCGTCCGCTCGGCGCGGGAACGCCGCGAACACGAGCCGATCCGGCGTCTTCGCGGGCAAATCCTTCGCAGAGTGGACCGCGAGATCGGCGCGCCCATCGAGCAGCGCCTCCTGGATCTCCTTCACGAACAGGCCCTTGCCGCCGATCGCCGCGAGCGCGCGGTCCTGGATGCGATCGCCGGTGGTCTGCAAGATCACGAGCTCGTGCGGCCGGCCGGTCGCATCTTCGGCGGCGGCCCCGACCAGGCGCGCCTGCGCCAGCGCGAGCGCGCTCCCGCGCGTGGCGATCCGCAGCGGCTTCATGCGTCGTCGGCCTCGTCGCTCGCTGCGTCGAGCCCGAACAGCACGCGCGCCGCCTCGAGCTGCGCGAGCCCCGCCTCGCGATCCTGCTCCGCGCGCAGCTTCGCGAGCGGCGCGTGCAAGAGCTTGCTGACGATCGCGCGCGTCGCGGCCTCGACGGCCTCGCGCTCGCGCTCGCCGAGCGCGAGCCCTGATAACCCTCGCTCGAGCTCGCTCGCGCGGATCGTCTCGGCGCGCTCGACCAGCGCACGGATCGTCGGCACGGCGGCGAGCGCGCCGAGCCAGCCGTCGAAGCGCTGCTGCTCCTCGAGCACGATCGCCTCGGCGCGCTCGATCTCGCGCCGGCGCTCTTCCGCGTTCGCGCGCGCGACGCCCTGCAGATCGTCGAGGTCGTACAGATAGAGGCCCTCGAGCCGATTCGCGGCGGGCTCGATGTTGCGGGGGACGCCGATGTCGATCGCGAAGATCGGCTGCGCGCGCCGCTCGTCGAGCGCGGCGGCGAATGCGACCTGCGAGAGGATCGGCTCGTGGCCGCCGATGCAGGTGAGCACGACGTCGCTCTGCGCGAGCAGGTGCGGCAGCTCCTCGAGCCCGTGCGCGCTCGCGCCGAAGCGCGCGGCGAGCGCGGCCGCGCGCGCCGGCGTGCGGTTCGCGATGCGCACCGCGGCGAGCCCGCGCTTCACGAGCGCTTCGAGCGCGAGCTCGATCATCTCGCCGGCGCCGACCAAGAGCGCGTGCTTCTCGTCGAGCGATTCGAAGATCTGCTCGGCGAGCTGCACCGCGACGCGGGCGACCGAGATCGGGCGCTCCGCGATCTTCGTCTCGTTGCGCACGCGCTTCGCGGTCGCGAACGCGCGCTGATAGAGCCGCGAGAGGATCGGGCCGCACGCGCCGCTCGCGAACGCCGCGCGATAGGCGTCCTTCACCTGGCCGAGGATCTGCGGCTCGCCGACGACCTGCGAATCGACCGAGCATGCGACGCGGAACGTGTGGCGCACCGCGTCGGCGTCGTGCAACTCGTAGAGTGCGCCTTCGAGCTCGCGCGCGCGGTGCGCCTCGGCGGGCGCGAGCTCGCGCTCGAAGAACGAGCGCAGCCGCAGCCGCGCCGCCAGCGGCTCGCGCGTCGCGACCAGCACCTCGACGCGGTTGCAGGTGGAGAGCACCACCGCTTCTTCGATCTCGGGCCCGTTCACGAGCTTCGCGAGCGCGGGCTGCGGATCGTCGAGCGCATAGCGCTCGCGCAGCTCGAGCGGCGCGGTGCGATGGCTGAGGCCGAGCAGTAACAAGTTCACGGCAGCACCCGCAGGCCGACCACCGCGACGAGCAGCAGCGCGAAGCCGCACGCCGACTGCAGCGCGGCGCGCCGCGCGCTCTCGCGTTTGCCGAAGCGCAGCACCGCGACGCCGGCGTAGAGCAGCCAGGCGAGCAGCGTCGCGTTCGCGTGCTTCGCGGTCACGCCATCGGGCCACAGCTGGCCCTGGCTCTCGAGCACCCACAGCACGCCGGAGAGAACGCCGAGCGAGAGCAGCGTGAAGCCGAGCGCGAGCGCGGCGCCGTTCGCGCGGTCGAGCGCCTCGAGCGAAGGCAGCGCGGACTGGGCCGCCGCGCGCTTCGCCTTGATCGCGCGGTGATGCACCAGATAGAGCGCACCCGCCGCTCCAGCGACGCCCAGCAGCGCGAAGCCCGCACTTGCGAGCACGATGTGCACGTGCGCGAGGATCGGATGCAGCTCTTCGCCGCTACCCGTGCGGACGCCCAGCCAGAGCGCGCCGGCGAACGCGCCGAGGAACGCGGCCGGCGCGACGAGCGCGGCGAGCGCGAGCCCGCGCACGCGCGCGTGCAGCAGCAAGAACGAGACGACCGCGAGCCAGGCCATCAGCGACGACGCGAGCGGAAGCTCGGTGAGAGAAGGCGTCGGAACGAGCGTGTGGAGCTGCCAGAACGCGGCGGCGTGGATCAGCGCGCCCCCCGCGAGCAGGAAGACGCCCGCGCGCTGCGCCGCGCGCACGCGCAGCGCGAGCCCCGCCGCAGCGGCGAGCGCGGCCAGCAGGTAGCAGGCCGCGGTCACGGTGTGGAGCACGTGTGCCACGAGCCTCCCTGATTACTTCGACGGCCGCGGCCGCTGGCGCAGCTTGGCAAGCTGTTCGGCCACCCGCGCCGAGTCGTTCACCATCTCGAACATCCGGTAGGCCGGCTCGCCCGAGAGCACGAAGCGGATCTCTTCGAGCGAGGTCGGCTGCTCGGCGTGCGCGCGGGCCTCCTCGAGCAGGATCTCGGCGCAGCGCTGAAGAGAGAGGCCAGCACCGGCTCCGAGCGCCGGCAGCACGACGGATTTCGCGCCGTGCTCGCGCGCAGCCGCGAGCGCACTTCGGATCGCGCCGCGCACACTGGCCTCGCTTGCGGTGCCGTCCGGCCCCGTGGCGACGGCGCGGATCACGAAACGCGCAGCGAGCTCGGCCTCGCTCGCGCGCGGCGCGGGAATCACCAGCGCGTCGGCCGGCTCACTCGCGAGCTCCCCTTCCTTCAGCGTGATGCGCACGCTCATGCGACGGAACCTCGGCCCGAGGTCGGGTACGCGCGTCGCGAAAACCCGAGCGAAATCGAAGAGATCGAATGAGAGAGCACGGTAACGGGCACGCACCCACGCTGCTACGTGGCGGCGCGCCGCGCGGCGCTTCCGCTCACGGCGATGCGTTCGACTCGAACGATGAGAACGCGATCGATTCGCGGGCGCCGCCAGGAATCGTCTGCGACGTTCCGCGCGCTCGCGGAATCAGCAGCGGGCGCCCACACCGCTCCCCATCAGGAGACCGAGCCGAATGGCGATCACCGACGTGACCGACGCGAACTTCGAGGCCGAGGTGCTGAAGTCGAATCTGCCGACCGTGATCGACTTCTGGGCCGAGTGGTGCGCACCGTGCCGCGCGATCGCGCCGATCGTGAAGGACCTCTCCGCGCAGTACGACGGCAAGCTGAAGGTCGTCAAGATGAACATCGACGAGAACCCGGCGACCCCCGGCAAGTACGGCGTGCGCGCGATCCCGACGGTCCTCGCGTTCAAGAACGGCACCGTCGTCGGCCAGATCACCGGAGCACGGCCCAAGAGCGCATTCGAGGAGCTCGTTCAGCGAGTCCTCTAGCTCGGCCGGCCGATAGCGGGGCGACTAGTCGCCCACGTCTCGATGCATTGCGCGCCG
>DASTOI010000184.1:0-6765 GCA_035762585.1 Myxococcota bacterium | reverse complement strand
CGCGCCGCCGAGCAAGGCAGCCCGTTCGAGCGACCGCTCGAACGGCCGGAGATCCCCGTCGGCCGGCTCGGCTCACCTGAGGAGATGGCGGCGGTCGCCGCCTTCCTGTGCTCGGCGCGCGCGAGCTATGTGACCGGGCAGATGATCGTCGTCGACGGCGGCAGAGTGGAGACGCTGTGGTGAGCGGAGCGCTCGCGGGCAAGGTCGCGATCGTCACGGGGTCCACCCGCGGCATCGGACGCGGCATCGCGGCGCGCTTCGCGACCGAGGGTGCACGCGTCATCGTGAATGGACGCAAGCCCGAGGACGTGCAGCGCGTCGCCGAGGAGATCGGATTCGGCGCGCTCGGCATCGCCGCGGACGTGGCCGACTCCGCGCAGGCGGCGCGCCTGATTGCGGACGCCGTCGCGAAGCTCGGCCGCATCGACGTGCTCGTGAACAACGCGGGCATCGCACTCGACAACTTCCTGCCGAACACGAGCGACGAGCGCTGGCGTGCCGTGCTCGACACGAACTTGTCAGGGCCGCTCTACCTGATGCGCGCGGCTGTGCCCGTGATGAGAGCGCAAGGCGGCGGCGCGATCCTCAACATCGTCTCGTGGTCAGGACTGCGCGGAAACGTCGGCCAGGCGGCCTACTCCGCGTCGAAAGCGGGGCTCCACGGGCTCACGCTCTCGATGGCGAAGGAGCTCGGCAAGTTCGGCATCCGCGTGAACGCGCTCGCGCCTGCGGTGCCCACCGAGATGGCCGCCGAGATGCCGGAAGAGCTGAAGGAGAAAGCGCGCAAGCGCCGCGCGCTGAAGATCGACGGCACCGTCGATGACGTCGCCGAAGGCGCGCTCTTCCTCGTATCGGACCGCGCTCGCTTCACGACGGGGCAAGTGCTCCACGTCGACGGCGGCCTGCACCTCAACTGAGAGGATCGTCCATGGAGTGGAATCCGTTCTCGCACGCCGTGCAGGACGACCCGTACCCGTACTACGCGTGGCTGCGCGACAACGCGCCCCTCTACCAGCATCCGACGCTCGGGATCTACGCCCTCTCCCGCTTCCACGATGTGCGCGACGCGATCCTCGACATCGATCGCGTGAGCTCGCAGCTGCGCAGCTTCGCGGGCGGCGGTCGCCGCTTCTATCCGCAGTTCCTGTTCACCGATCCGCCGCGCTCGACCCAGCTCCGCTCCGTCGTCGCGAAGCACTTCACGCCCCGAGCGAGCGCACAGCTCGAGCCGCGGATGCGCGCGTACGCGAAGCGCTACCTCGCGCCGATCGTCGATCGCCGCGGCGGCGACATCATCCGCGACTACGCTGCGAAGATCCCGATGGACATCATCGCGGACTTGTTGGGGATTCCGCCCGCCGATCGCGACATGATCCGGAAGTGGTCCGACGACTACCTGGCGCGCGACGAAGGCAACCCACTGCCGCCGCCGGCCGCGCACGAAGCGGCTGAGGCATTCGCAGAGTACTTCCGGCGCGCCCGGACGGAGCGTGAAAAACAGCCTCGCAACGACGTGCTCAGCGTGATGGCACAGACCGAGCTGACCGGTGAAGGCAAGCTCTCGGACGACGATTATGTCGGGAACGCGACGATGCTCGCGATCGCCGGCAACGAGACGACGACGAAGCTGATCGCGAGCGCGGTGCTCGAGCTCTGGCGCCATCCCGATCAGCGCGCTTGGCTGGCCGCGAATCCCGCCGGCATTCCGAACGCGGTCGAGGAGACGCTGCGCTACGAGGCGCCCTCGCAGTGGCAGAACCGGCGCGCCGCGCGCGACTTCACGCTGCATGGCGTCACGGTGCCGAAGGACGCATTCGTCGCGCTGATCACCGGCTCCGCATGCCGCGACCCGCGCCGCTACCCGGATCCCGATCGCTTCGACGTCCACCGCGCCGACGTCGAGCACCTCTCGCTGGGCTGGGGCCAGCATCTGTGCCTCGGCAAGTCGCTCGCGCGGCTCGAAGCCAAGGTGGCGCTCGAAGAGCTGCTCGCGGCCGCTCCGGACTACGAGGTGATCGAGGCAGGTCTCGAGCGGGTGTACGTCACCAACGTCGCGGGCTATTGCCGCATGCCCGTCCGCTGGTGAGTCGATGAGCGACGAGCAGCCGACGAGCACCGAGCTGGCGCTTCCGGAAGCGGTGGCGCGCTGGGTCGAGTCGACGGCTGGCGGCGTACTTGCGGACGCGCGCCGGATGCCCGGCGGCGGCCGCCGGGAAGCGTGGTTCGTGGACGTGAAGCGCGCGAGCGGAGAGAGCGACGCGCTGTTCCTGCGCCTCGACCGCGGCGCGAGCGTGCGCGCCGACGCCTACGACACCGTGCGCGAGGCACAGATTTATCAGGCCCTGCACGCGGCCGGCATGCTCGTGCCGCGCGTGCTCGGCGTGCTGCGCTCGCCGCAAGCCGTGCTCTCCGAGCGCGTCTCGGGAGAGACGTGGTTCTCACGCATCCGCGATCCCAAGCAGCAGCTCGCCGTGGCGCAGGACTTCATGCGCTGGCTCGCGAAGCTGCATCGCATCGACGCGCGCACGCTCGACATCCCGGCGCTGCCGAAGCTCGCCGACACCGCAACCCACCTGCGGGAAGAGCTCGATGCCTGGGAAGCGACCTACCGCGTCGACCCCGAGGTCACGGATCCGCTGATCGAGTTCGCGCTCGTGTGGCTGCGCCGCAATGTCCCCAACAACCTGGCGTCGCCCGTTCTCGTTCAAGGCGACACGGGACCGGGCAACTTCCTGTACGAGGGCGAGCGCGTGAAGGCGATCCTCGACTGGGAGCTCGCGCACTGGAGCGACCCGATGGACGACATCGCGTGGCTCTCGTTGCGCGCGGTGCAGGAGCCCTTCACGCACTTCCCCGATCGGCTACGCGAGTACGAGCAGCACTCCGGAATTCGCATCGACGCGCAGCGGGTTCGCTACTTCCGCGTCTTCGCCGAGGCGCGCATCGTGATCATGGGACACGGTCGCCGGAACAAGCCGTCGACGAAGGGCGAGGTCGGCAACGGCCTGATCTACGGTGCGCTGCACCATCGCCTCTTGGTCGAGACGCTCGCCGACGTGATGGGCGCCAAGCTCGAGCGCTTCACGCTCCCCGATGCGCCGGCGCGCGAGCACGCGTTCTTCTTCGAGGCCGCGCTCGCGCAGCTCCGCGACGTGATCGTGCCGCGCAGCGCGGACCCGTTCGTGGTGCTGCGCGCGAAGGGCCTCGCGCGCATTCTCAAGTACCTGCAGGACTGCGACCGCCTCGCGGGCGTGTTCGAGGAGCAAGAGCTCGGCGATCTCACCGAGCTGCTCGGCGAGCGCCCCGCTTCGGTCGAGGCCGGGCGCGAGGCCCTCGTGCCGCTCGTGCGCGAGCGCGCTCGCTCGGACGAGCAGCTGCTCCGATACTTCCATCGCTGGACGACGCGACGCACGGCTCTCGCGGCGTCGGCGAGCGGCGTGCTCGCCGAGCGTCACTACCCGCCGCTGGGCTAGGAGACCGACTCAGGATGCGCGATCAGCGCACTTCGAGGATCCAGCGCACGCGGAGGCCACTGTTCGACTCCGCTCGGCTCCGAGGACTCCGCCTCGCTGCGCGCGCCGCTTCGCGGCGCTTGCCAGCGGCTCCCTATCTATAGAAGCGGTCCGCACGCGAAGCGCCGCGAGAATCGAAAATGCTCGAAAAATCCACTGGTTGCATGGAATGACGCACGCAAGCCCTGCGCTCGCGACCGCGCTGCACGACGACGGCTACGGGAGCGCTGTCTATCGCTGGTACGTGCTCGGCGTGCTCACGCTGATCTACGCGTGTCACGCCCTCGACCGCGGTGTGCCGAACATCGTGCTCGAGCTGGTGAAGCAGGACTTCGCACTGAGCGACGGCCAAGTCGGCCTCTTCACCGGCACGTTGTTCGGGATCGCCTTCGCGCTCGCCGGCGTTCCGCTCGGCTTCGTCTCCGATCGCGTGAATCGCCGCAACATGCTCGGGATCATCCTCGTCGCGTGGAGCGCGTTCACTTCGCTCGGCGGCTTCGCCGCGAGCTTCCCGCTGCTGCTCGCATCGCGCTTCGCGGTGGGCGCCGCCGAAGCGGGCGCCGCGCCGATCGCGATGCCGATGCTCTCGGACATCTTCCCGCCCGAGCGCCGCGCGACCGTGATCGGGCTCTTCTACATGAGCAATCCGATCGCCGGTATCGCGACGGCCGCGGCCGCGGTCGTTGCAGCCAAGTTCGGCTGGCAGGCGGCCGTTCTGCTCGCCGGAGCGCCCGGCCTCGTCCTCGCGCTGCTCCTGTTCGCGACCGTGCGCGAGCCTGCGCGCGGCGCCAGCGAGGGTGCCGCGACACAGGAGCGCGCGAGCGCCGGCGAGGTGCTCCGCTTTCTCGCGGGTCGGCCGGGGCTCTTGTTATTGATGCTTGGCTGCGCGCTCTCGGGCTTCGTCGCGATCTCGACCGGCGCCTGGGCAGTCTCGTTCTACACGCGTGTGCACGGGCTCGCGCTCGCGGAGATCGCGCCGCTGTTCGCGGGAGTCGGCTTCCTCGGCCTCGCGAGCTATCCGCTCGTCGGCTTCCTGGGCGACCGCGCCGCGCGCCGGCACGAGCGCGGCCCGCTGCTGCTCGTCGCGACGATCTGTGCCGGCGGCGCAGCGCTCGGCATTCTCGCGCTGCACGTCCCATCGGCGTGGGTCGCGATTCCGCTGTGGGTCGCGTTCGGCTTCTTCACGCACGCGTACACGCCACCGGCCTACGCCGCGCTGATGGCGAAGACCCCGCCGCATCTGCGCGGCGTCACGATGTCGACGCTGCAGCTGACGACGAACCTGTTCGGCTTCGGAATCGGGCCCGCCTGGGTGGGCGCGATGTCCGACGTGCTCGGCGGAGGCGCAGCGATTCGCAGCGCGCTCTCGGTGGCCGTGGCCGTGCTGTTCGTCGCCGGCGCCTGTCTGTTTGGCGCGGCGCGCTTGCTGTACCCCTCGAGCGGCCGCGTCGCGGTTCGCTCCGTAACAAGCGAGGCCCCATGATCGTCGACCGCGACACCCCGTTCACGCCCGCAGACGACTGCTATCACGCGCTCAGCAACAACCCGCTCGACCTCGAGACGAACTGGTGGTGCTTCAACGTCCCGGAGCGACGGATCGGGGCCTGGCTGCACTGCGCCTACTACCCGAACGGCAGCAAGGCGCGCTGGCGTGTGTTCGCGTGGGACGACAAGGGCGCCGATCCCGCGCGGCTCGCGTACTACAAGCTCGAGAGCGACGTGCCGATGCCGCCCGATCCCGACCTGCGCGACATCGTGTTCCCGCGCGGCGGCTACGCGTTGAAGATGATGAAGCCGCTCAGCGATTATTGGGTGCGCTACGCCGATGCGGAACGCGATTTCGGCATCGAGTTCGAGTTCCGCGCGGCGCATGCGCCGCAGCGCTTCGAGCCCGGCCAGCCGCCTGCGATGCACAACCCGCATCTCGATCAGCTCGGGCACTTCACCGGCACGCTCACGCTGCGCGGCGAGCGCATCCCGATCGATTGCTTCTCGGTGCGCGACCGCACCTGGGGCCCACGCGAGGGCGCGCACGCGCAGAGCCCGAAGTACCTGAACAAGCCCAAGCCCGTGCTGCACCCCGGCGGCGCGCGCTGGCGCGAGATCGAGCGCGAACGCGGCCAAGGCCGCATCCAATACATCTTCGGCCACGCGGGCGCGGACACCGGCTTTCTCAGCTTCGTGCGCCCGCAAGACGGCGATGCGCGCGGCTGGTCGCCGCTCAACGCGGGCTGGCTGCTGAAGGACGGCCTGCACGTGCGGCTCGACCGCACGAAGAGCCGCATGCGCAACTTCCGTAACAAGGACACCGGCTGGAGCGAGCACATGGAGGTCGAGCTCGTCGACGAGCGTGGACGCACGATGGAGGCCGAGGGCTTCAGCGTGAGCCACATGTGTGAGAACGGAGCCGGCTCGAACGCGCTGATGCGCTGGGATTTCGCCGGCAAGATCGGCTGGGGCGAGGACCAGGACGGCTGGAAGCCGGAGCACTTCCGCCGCATGCTCGAAGCGCTGCGCGCGGTTCGGTGAGGGCGCATTCTCATGGACACCGCGGCGACTCAACGGCCTGCTCCGCTGCTTCCGATCCCCGACCCGCTCACGCAGTTCTTCTGGGACGGCGTCGCGCAGGGCGAGCTGCGCATTCAGCGCTGCCAGCGGTGCCGCCACTACATCCACTACCCGCGCCCGATCTGCCGCTTCTGCCACTCCCGCGAGCTCGCCGGCGAGCGGGTCTCCGGCCGCGCGTCGCTCTACAGCTGGACGATCTCGACGCAGGCGTTCCATCCGTTCTGGGTCGAACGCGTGCCGTTCACGGTCGCGACCGTCGAGCTGGTCGAGCAGCCGCGGCTGATGTTCCTGTCGCAAATCGTCGAGTGTCCCGAAGCGGGGCTCCGCATGGGCATGCCTCTCGAGGTGACGTTCGAGCGGGTCGCGCCGGAGCTCACGCTGCCCTTCTTCCGACCCGCGCGCGGAGCCGCGCGATGAGGCGCGTCGCGATCGTGGGCGTCGGCTACTCGCGCGTCGGCCGCAACACCGGGCTCGGCGAAGCGGACCTCGTGATCGAGTCGACGCTCGCGGCGCTCGCCGACGCGGGCCTCGAGGCAAAGGACCTGGACGGCGTCGTCAGCATGGGAAGCGATGCGCTGCGCGACGCGTGGATGCTCGGCATCACGCCGCTGAACTGGTTCTTCGCCGGCGGCTCGGGACCCGCCTTCGTCTACGCCGCTCATCAGGCGATCGCCGCGATCTCCTC
>DASTOI010000183.1:0-15634 GCA_035762585.1 Myxococcota bacterium | reverse complement strand
CGCCGCAAGGCGATCACGCAGGTCGTCGGATATCTCGTGCTCGAGAACGGCATCTTCCTGATGGGTCTGACGCTTCACGAGGCGATGCCGCTGCTGGTCGAGCTCGGCGTACTCCTCGATCTCCTGGTCGGCGTGTTCGTGATCGGGATCGTGCTGAACCACATCAATCGCGAGTTCTCGTCGCTCGACGTGACGCGCCTCGACACGCTCAGGGAGTGACGGTGCTGGTCGCCCTCGTCGTCGCTCCGCTCGCGCTCGCGCTGCTGGCGTTCGCACTGCCGTCGGAACGCTGGCGCCCATGGCTCGTGCCCGCGGGCGGGCTCGTGCACTTCGTGTTGACGCTCGCCGCCCTGCGCGAATCCGCGCCCTCGGCGCTCGGCGGCTGGCTGGCGATCGACCCGCTGACGCGCGTGGTCCTGCCGCTCTTGAGCTCGCTGTTCCTGATCTGCGCCGCGTACGCGCCGAGCTACCTGAGAATTCGACCCGAGCGCCCGAATCGCGTGTTCTGCACGGGCCTGCTGGTGTTCCTCGGCATGATGACGCTGATCACCGAGTCGCATCACCTCGGTCTGATGTGGGTGGCGCTCGAGTTCAACACGCTCGCCTCCGCCCCGCTGCTCTACTTCAATCAGAATCCGCGCTCGCTCGAGGCCACTTGGAAGTACTTGATGATCGGCGCGGTGGGCATTGCGCTCGCGCTGCTCGGGTCGTTCTTCCTCGCCTACGCCGCGCTGTCCTCCGGCCTCGAGACGTCGCTCTTGTTCGACGACCTGGTGCGGCAGGCGCCGCAGCTCTCGCGCCCGTGGCTGCACGCGGCGTTCGTGCTCCTCTTCGTGGGCTACGGCACGAAGATGGGAATCGCGCCGATGCACACCTGGAAGCCGGATGCGTATGGCGAGGCGCCCGGTCTGGTCGGCGCGCTGCTCGCGGGCGGCCTCACGACCTGTGCGTTCGTGGCGCTGCTGCGCTTCGTACAGATCTGCGGCGCCGCGGGCGAGGCCGCGTTCGCGAGCGAGCTGCTCGTCGCCACCGGCCTGCTGTCGATGGCGATCGCCGGCGTGTTCATGGCGCGCCAGCGCGATTTCAAGCGCATGCTCGCCTACTCGAGCGTCGAGCACATGGGAATCCTCGCGCTCGGTGTCGGGATCGGCGGGCTCGGCACATTCGGCGCGCTGCTGCACGTGATCAACAACGCGTTCGCGAAGGGCGTGATGTTCCTCTCCGCCGGCAACATCCACCGCGCGTTCGGCAGCAAGACGACGGACGTCGTCGCGGGCGCGCTGCGGCGCGTGCCCGTCTCGGCGGCGCTCTTCCTCGCGGGCTTCTTCGCGGTGACGGGCTCGCCGCCGTTCGGCCCGTTCGTCAGTGAGTTCACGATCCTACGCGCGACGATCGAAAACGGTCGTTACGGAGTGGCCGCGCTCTTCCTCGTGCTGCTGTTCGTCGTGTTCGTCGGTATGGGCGCGACCGTGCTCGCGGTCGTGCAAGGCGATCCGCGCGGCGAGCGGTCCGAGTTCCGCGATCGCCCGGGCACCGTCCTCCCGATCGTGGTGCTGATCGCGCTCGTGCTTCTGCTCGGCTTGTGGATCCCGAACGGGCTCGATTCTGCGCTGTGGGACGCTGCGCGTTTCGTGGAGGCCCGGCCGTGAGCGATCGCTTGCAGAGGCTCTGGAACGCTCAAGCAGCGCCGCTCAGCGGCGCGCCGCAGCTCGAGGTCGAGGAATTCCGTGCGGCGGTGCTCGCGGCGCCGCAGCGCGATCGCCGCGTCTGTGCGCTGTTCGGCGCTCCGCACGCCGCCGGCGTCGCTCTGCACCTCGTGCTCGCCTCGGACGAGGAAGGCGTGCTCGAGTACGGCTGGACCGTCGTCGGCGATGCGTACGCGGCGCTCACGCCCGACTGCCCGGAGGTCCACCTGTTCGAGCGCGAGATCGCGGAGCAATGGGGCCTCGTGCCGGAGGGCCACCCGTGGCTGAAGCCTGTTCGTTTCCACCGCAGCTATCGACCGGGCCACGATGCTTGGGGCCGCGCACCCGATGCGGCGATCGGCGTCGGCGAGACGAGGTTCTTCGCCGTCGAAGGCGAGGAGATCCACGAGGTCGCCGTCGGGCCCGTGCACGCGGGTGTGATCGAGCCCGGTCACTTCCGTTTCCAGTGCCATGGCGAGCAGGTGTTCCACCTGGAGATCTCGCTCGGCTATCAGCACCGAGGCGTCGAGCGCCGCCTCGTGGGCGTGCACGACAAGCGCGCGATTCATTATGCCGAGACGCTCGCCGGCGACACGACGATCGGGCACGCCACGGCCTACTGTCACGTGCTCGAAGCGCTCGCCGCCGTCCGTCCGACTCCGCGCGCGCACGCGCTGCGCGCGATCGCGCTCGAGCTCGAGCGGCTCGCGAACCACACCGGCGATCTCGGCGCGCTCGCGGGCGACGTCGGCTTCTTGCCGACGGCCGCTTATTGCGGTCGGCTGCGCGGCGACTTCCTCAACATGACCGCGCTCCTGTGCGGCAACCGCTTCGGGCGCGGCCTCGTGCGGCCCGGCGGCGTCGGCTTCGACGTCGAGCGCGAGCGCATCGAGGAGCTGCTGCGCCGCCTCGACGCGGCGGAGCGCGACGTCACGGAGGCGGTGGGATTGCTGTGGAACTCCGCGAGCGTGACGGCGCGCTTCGAGGACACCGGGCGCGTGTCGGAAGAGACGGCCCGCCAGCTGGGGCTCGTCGGACCGGCAGCGCGCGCCTCCGGACTGCGGCGCGACGTCCGCAAGATGCATCCGGCAGGAATGTTCCAGGTGGTCCACATCCCGCTCTCGACGACGGACACGGGCGACGTGTACGCGCGCGCCTACGTGCGCTGGCTCGAGATCGAGCGCTCGATCGATTATGTGCGCACGCAGCTCCAGGAGCTGCCGCGCGGCGAGCGCCGCCGCGCTTGCGCTGCGGCGCGCCCGGAGATGATCGCGGTCTCGCTCGTGGAAGGCTGGCGGGGCGAGATCTGCCATGTCGCACTGACGGACCGCGCGGGCGCGTTCTCCGCGTACAAGATCGTCGACCCGTCGTTCCACAACTGGATGGGCCTCGCGATGGCGTTGCGCGATCAGCAGATCTCCGACTTCCCGCTCTGTAACAAGAGCTTCAACCTCTCTTATTGCGGCCACGACCTGTAGGAGGTCGACTCAGGATGCGCGAACACCGCACGCAGCGGTCTTACTCACCGGGTATCCACTGTTCGACTTCGCTCGCCTGCGGCTCTTTGGGCGCGCCGCTTCGCGGCGCTTGCTAGGAGTCTCCGATGCTTCGCATCCTGCGCGCGCGAGTCCGGCAGGGACACCGCACCGCGCGGTTCCCTGAGGAGGCTCCGAGCCTTCCCGATCGCTTTCGGGGCGGCCCTCGCTTCGACGTGTCGCGCTGCAAGGACGGTTGCCGCGCGTGCATCGAAGCCTGTCCGACCGATGCGCTGCGCGCCGCCGAAGGCGGCATCGCGCTCGATCTCGGCCGCTGCCTGTTCTGCAGCGATTGCGTGGAGGCGTGTCCCGAAGGCGCGCTCGCTTACAGCGATGACTATCGGCTCGCGGTGCGCAAGCGCGAAGACCTCATCACGAGCGACGGCGTGATCGAGCGCGCACGCGCGCTGGACGAGCGGATGCTGCATCTGTTCGGCCGCTCGCTGAAGCTGCGGCAAGTGAGCGCCGGGGGCTGCAATGCGTGCGAGGCGGACGTCAACGTGCTCAGCACGGTCGTGTTCGATCTCGGCCGCTTCGGAATTCAGTTCGTCGCGTCGCCGCGGCACGCGGACGGCCTACTGATTACGGGGGCGGTCTCCGAGAACATGCGCGTCGCGCTGCGCAAGACCTACGACGCGGTGCCGGATCCGAAGCTCGTGATCGCGGTGGGCGCATGCGCGATCTCCGGCGGGCCGTACGCGGGTCACTCGGAAGTCCACGACGGCGCCGACTCGAGCGTTCCCGTCGATCTCTACATCCCGGGCTGCCCGCCGCATCCGTTCACGATCCTGGACGGATTGCTGAGGCTGTTAGGGAGGATGCCGGAGCCGGCAGGACGAGCCTGAGCGGTATCGATCAAGCGGGCCGCTGCTCCGCCCGCGCCGCGAAGCCGAGCGCGATCGCCTCTTCGCAGCTCGTCGTCGATCTGCTCCTGCTAGCAAGCGAAGCGCGCAGCGAGGCGGAGTCTTCGCAGCCGAGCGGAGTCGAACAGTGGCCTCTGTGTGCGTTGAACCCTCGGTGCTCGTTGATCGCGCATCCTGAGTCGGTCTCGTAGGAGAGGCCATGAGAGCGCCGCCTCCGTCGGTGTACGCTCCCCCCCGGTGGGCGGCCGGCGGCAGGAGCGGGCGAATGAACCGTGAGCCGAGGCAAACAGAAGACCGGGAGCCGCCGCGGCCAGTGCCGCCGCGCTTCCGGGTGGGCGATCTCACGATCGACCTCGGTCGCCAGGAGGTCCGCTGCGGGACGGACGAGATTCCGCTTCCGAAGCTCTCCTTCGATCTGCTCGTCGCCCTCGTCCGGGCGGCCCCGAACCTCGCTTCGCTCGACCGTCTGATGGGCGAAGTGTGGCCGGACGTCGTCGTCAGCCCCGAAACCGTCAGTCAGCGCGTGAAGCTCCTCCGTACCTCGCTCGGAGACGACGCGCGCAAGCCCCGATACATCGTCGGCCTGCGCGGTCGCGGCTATCGACTGGTTCCGCCCGTGGTCGCGCTGCTTCCCGAATCCGAGCCGAGTGCCGCGGCGCCGTCGCCATCGCGCCGGCCGCCCCTCGCGGTGGCCGAGCCGGCTCCCGCCGCGGCGTCGCCGAGCCCGCGTCGGCAGCTCCGTGCACGCTCCGTGGTACTCGCCTCCGTCGCGCTCGTCGGAGCTCTCGGCGGCGTGGCCGCGCTCCTACAACGGGCGAGCGTCGCGCCCACCGTCGGGCCGTCCGGCGAGCCCCGCAGCGTGGCGGTGCTTCCGTTCGAGAGCCTCAGCGCGGATCCGAGCGATCAGTTCCTCGCGCCGGGCATCGCTGAGATGGTGCAGCACCGCCTCGCGAGCCGGTCGGACCTCGTCGTCATCGCGAGCACGTCGTCGTTCGCCATTCGCGAGCGCGAGTCCGACCTGCGCGAGATCGGGCGCCGGCTCGGCGCGCGATACCTCGTCGACGGCAGCGTGCTGCGTGTGGGCGATCGCCTGCGCGTCACCGCGCAGATCGTCGATGCCGAGAGCGCCAAGCAGCTCAGTGCCCTGCGTTTCGATCGCGAGCTAGCGGACTTGATCGCGGTCGAGGACGAGATCGCTGCCGGCGTCGCAGACGCGCTCGCTCTCGCTCTCGATCCGGCCGCGGCGAGCACGCCGCGGCGCGGCGAAAATCTCGACGCGCACCTCGCGTATCTCCAGGGCCACCGCCTGCTCTCGCGCTACCGCGTGGCAGACGCGAAGGCAGCGATCGCCAAGTTCGAGGAAGCGGTCACGCTCGAGCCACGCAATGCCGAGGCCGTACTGGGCCTCGCGCTCGCTCATCTCCGTCACGGATGGCTCGCGGCCGAGGACGATCGAAGCACGTGGGAGAACGCGAGACCGCTCGTCGAGCGCGCCCTCGCGCTCGATCCGTCGCTGGGTGAGGCCGTCGTCCTGCTCGCCGACAACGAGGGCGGCGAAGCCGAGTTTCGGCGCGGCCTCGCGCTCGCGCCGAACCTCGGACGCGGCTACGAGCTGTTCGCCAACTTTCTATGGCAGCGAGGAAAACTGGCCGAGGCGCTGCAGACGGCCGCGTATGCGCGCCGCATCGATCCGCTCACCGCGCGAAATCATCACCTCGAAGCATCGTTTCTGCTCAGCCTCGGCAGGATCCCAGAAGCGGAGGAGCGCTACGCGCAGGCCCTCGAGATCGACCCGGAGTTCCACGCGACGATCGCTCGCCTCGCCAAGATCGACGCTTGGCAGGGCCGCTACGCGCAGGCGATCAAGCGCATCGAGCAGGCGCTCGCGATCGATCCTGACGCGCTGTGGATTCGCGAGGCGGCCGCGGGGATGTATCTCGCGCTAGGCGACGTCGCCGCTGCGATCGACGTGGCGGGCGAGCGCGACTCGGTCGCCAGCGTCGAGATCGCGCTTTACCAACGGCAATATGACCGGGCCGCGCAGCTGACGGCCGGTCTATCCCGCGATCAGCGGCGACATTCGACGGGGCGAGCGGCTCTCTCGCGCGCAGTTCGAGACGCAGGCCTTCACTCCGGAGTGCCCGACGCCGCGCTCGTCGCGCTGGAGGCGATCGGCGTGCCGGACGAGCTCGCGGATCCATTTCCCGATTTCGACAAGCTGATTGCGCGCGCGCATCTGCTTGCGCGAAGCGGGCGGGAGGCGCTCGCGAGCGAGCTGCTGGAGATCATCCACGCGAGGCTCGAGCGACCCGAGGAGACTCGATACAACCCCTTCGATGCGCTGCGGATTCGCGCGAGCGCGCTCGGGATCACTGGCGACCGAGACGGGGCGATCGAGGCGCTTGCGAAATGGGCGGAGCCGAACCCGGCACACGCCTGGTATCCGCTCGAGCGCGATCCCGCGTTCGACGCGATCCGGACGACGCCGCGATTTCAGACGCTGATCGCGCGATACCACGCGCACGCCGCGAGCGAGCGCAGCACGCTCGAGGAGCTGCGGGCGCGCGGCGAAGTGCCGAAGCGGCCGGCGCGCTGACGCTGCGCGTATCGAAGCTCGTACGGCACGCCGGCCATTCAGATCGAGATCGGTGTGCCGTCGAAGCGCGTGAAGCGGTAGCTGCCGCCCTCGTTGAACGTCGCCTGGTGGTCCCGAAGCAAGGCGATCGCGACGGCCTCGCCGAGCCGGAGCGACTCGGCTGCATCCGAGCGCCAGTGGACACCGGCGATGTTGCGGCCCGTGGCGACGTTGGAGGCGAGCTTGTTGAGCTCGCCGCCCACCGTCAGTCGCTCGCCGCGCCAGGGGCGGAGCTGCGTGCCTTCGTCGGTAGGCACGACTGGGCGCGGGATCTCGAAGCTCTCGTCGAAGAGCGCCTTCAGAATCGTGACGCAGCCGCCCGCGACGGTCGCGTGCCCTGCGCCGTAGGCAGGATGGGTGGGTGAGCCTTCAGGGAAGGCCATCGGGAGGAGATGGGTCCCGTTGAGGCGCCAAACGCGATCAGCCGCCTCGGAATCGAGCACGTCGCGGTGAATCGGGTAGCTAGCGACGCCCCGCTTGTGCGCATCGATGCGGCCGCCGAACTCTTCGGGCCGCAGTCGGCGGTGGACGAACCATTTCTGGAACCACACCGCCTTGAGGCAACGAGTGGCTACTTCGCAAAGCAGCGCCTTGAAGGCCGGCGGTCCCCACGTGCCGAAGCCGTCTTGAGTCGCCGAGTCCACGTACGGATTGCCGGGATTGACGGGGCACCCGATGCCGCCGCCGGTCGGCCGACTTCTCGGCTCCCGAGGCGCGCCAAGAATGAGACAGGCACTGAAGTACGCCTGGAACAGGACGTCGACGTGCACCCACTCTGCGAGATCGCGGCCGTTGCGGATGTAGCAGCGATTGGCGTCGTACTTGGCCGATCCCGGCACATCGCCGTTCTGCACGGCCAGCCACTCGTCGAGGAGCGTCATGTGATCGCTGCCCGGCCGCAGCGTGCGCATCCGGCGCTCCACGTACTCGGCGCCGAAAGGAGTGCCGAGCAGCATGAACTGAGAGATGTACGGGCCGTCGGTCGCTCCCGGCAGCACGTCGCGGAACAGCGTTTGGGCGGTGACGCGGCCGCCCTGAGTAGGACCGCGGAAGTCGCTGAGCAAGGAGAGCTCGGCCGCTGCTCGCTGCGCAAGAGGGCTCCGGTCGTAGTCGTTGAAGCGCGTGTCGCGCAACAATGCCATCCAGTAGAGCTCGACCTCCTCCCCGGCCTCTTCGGCGCTGGCGAATCTCGGAGGCGGAGCCATGACGAACTGGTGGGGATCGTTGCCCTCCACGTCGAAGGCGAGACCGGCCTGGGGGTTGGTCAGCCTGCGTTCTCCGGCCAGCGGGATTGCCTCGAAGCGAGCAGGTTCCCCCGAGGCCAAAGCGGCGAGCAGGGCGTCGTAGGCGGCGGGCACTACCTGACCGATCGCGTCATGAGGAAGCCCCTTCGAGTAGCTGGCGATCCGGTTCGCGTACGCCTCCTCGTCGCCGTTGTTGGGATGGGCGGGGCTCCCTTCGGCGTACATGCGGGCGGCCTGGTCGAGGCGCAGCTGGTAGGCCGCGTCGAGGCGTGAGGCGCCGGTCGCACCTCCGATCTCGCCGGCCCGCGCTGGCCGTGAGCCGATGAGCGGCTCGAGCGCTAGCGAGCCGATCGTGGCCGTTGCCGCGGCTCCACCGATACCGCCCAAGAAGGACCGCCGGGTCAGGTCCGGCTCTCCATCGCCGTTCACAGCGGTCGCGGGAACGAGGTCGCCTTGGGTACGCACGATCGTCTCCCCACTCGGACACGGCGGGCCGAGGCGCGCCGCCGAGCGATGTCTGGCTCACTCGGCGACGCAGGCTCGCGTACGTTTCCTACGGCTGATGCACCGACGCCATCAGGTTTGCGCACGTGTTGGGCGGGCAACCTCCGTTGAAGCTGCTCAGCTGCTGCAACAGCACGGCCGGATCCATCGACGCGGGGCCGTGCGTGCGTATCACGAGGTGGATCTCTGCCTTGAACGGCCTGAGCAGCCCCACATTGGGCGTGCCCGGGGGACCCCCGGGGCCCGTCGCGTCGCCAACTGCCCGAAATCCGCCGAGGTCGACCGCGCCATCGGTGCCGACGACTCGACCCCCGAGCGCGAGGACGGAGGCTTCGACGCTCGCGTTCGTGAGATCTGCCGGGCTGCAGGGGTCCGTCGCGCAGTGTTCGGGGTTTTGGAAGATGGCGATCCAGCCGGTGGCGACGGTTCCTTCCGCCAGTCCGGCAGCATGGATGCTGGCAAACACACCCTCTTTCGTTCTGGCGAGGAGCGTTCCCCCTGGCACGGCGACGCCCATCATCGCGATGGGCTCGACGCTGATCTTGGGGGGTTTGCCCGCGTGGGCGGCGCCCGGCATTACCGCCAGCAGCAGCGCTGCACCGCTCAGGACACGAAAACACCTCGAGACCCACTCGCTCATACGCTCGTTCCTCTCGACCATGGAATCCTCCGGGTTCGCGCTGCACTCGGCTCCACGCTGGAACCGTGGCAACGCACGACGAAAGTGCGGGGTGGCGGCTGCCCGGAGCATGAAGGCTTGCCCAAGAAAGCCGACAGGATTCGGTAAGGCGCCGCAGGGAATCGACTCCGCGCACCGAGCGGCGGGTGAGCTTCAGATGGCTCCCGCTACAGGCGGCGTGAACCCCAGCGCGATCGCCTCGTCGAGCAGCTCGTCGTCGATCTGCTCGGGGTCGAGATACTCCGACGCGTACCGCAGGTGAACCTTCTCGCGTAGGAACGTCTCGAGCAGGTCCGGATCGATGTGTCCCTCGTCGCTCATCTCGCGCAGGATCGAGACGACGCGACCGAGGCGCATGCCGGGCTTGTAGGGGCGGTCTTTCGCGGTGAGCGCTTCGAACACGTCGGCGAGCCCGAGAATGCGGCCCTGCATCGAGATCTGATTGCGCACGAGCCCCTGCGGATAGCCGCGGCCGTCCATGCGCTCGTGGTGGGCGCCCGCGATCGCGGGCACGCCGCGCAGCGCGCGCGGATACGGCAGCTGCTCGAGCATGCGGATCGACGCGACCACGTGGTGATTGATCAGCTCGCGCTCGCGCGCGTTCAGCGTGCCGCGCGAGATCGTGAGGTTCTCGACCTCGTCGGCGTCGAGCAGCGGGCGCTCGGCGCCGCTCGCGTCGCGGAAGCGCCAGCGCGCGGCGATCTCGCGCACGCGCTCTTGCGCGGCGGCCTCCATGAATTCGCCGCCGACGTTCGCGCGCCGCAAGAACTCGCGATCCGCGTCGAGCTCGCGCAGCAGCGCTTCGGGCGCTGCGCTCGCTTGGCTTCGCGCGCTGCCGCCGGCCGCGAGCAGCGCGTCGCGGCGCAGGATCTCGAAGCGCGCGTCGATCAGCTCGATGCGATCGACGATCGCTTCGAGCTTGGTGGACTTGTCCTGCACGTGGACGGGCGTCGTCACCTTGCCGCAGTCGTGCAGCAGCGCGGCGATGCGCAGCTCGTAGCGCTCGGCCTCGCTGAGCGTGAAGTCTTTCAGCGCGCCCTCGCGCGTCGCGCACGCGGCGTCCGCGATCAGCTCGGTGAGGATCGGCACGCGCCGGCAGTGCTGCCCGGTGTACGGCGACTTCTCGTCGATCGCGCTCACGATCAGCTGGATCAGGCCTTCGAACAGCGCGCGGAACTCGCGCGCGAGGCGGTCCTTCGTCAGCGCGGTCGCGGTCTGCGACGCGAGCGATTCGGCGATCGCTCGGTCTGCGTCCGAGAAGGCGGCGCCGGCGAGCTGCAGCACGCCGATGAACGAGCCCTCGTGGTTGCGCATCGGCAGCGAGAGCGTCTCGAGCGCGCGCTCGTGCTGGCTCTCGCTCGCGCCGAGCGCGCGCTCCGCGAGCGCCTGCAGCGTCTCTTCGTTCGCGATGTCCGCGCCGGAGAGAATGCGGCGCTCGAGCCGATCGTCGTCGCTCAGCAGGTAGAACGCGCCGACCGCGGCATTCGTCACGTACTTCGCGCCCTCCAGGATCGACCGTAACAAGTGATCGATCTCGCGCTCGCTGGAGAGCGCGATGCCGACGCCGTTCAGCCGCTGCATCACGCCGACATGGCGCTCGATGCGCGCCGCCATCGCGTCGAACGAGGCGCCGAGCGCGGCGAGCTCGTCGTCGCCGACGAGGTTCGCGCGCACCGCGTAGTCGCGCTGCGCGAGGCGCTGCGTGGCGGCGTGCAGCACCTCGACCGGGCCGAGGCTCCGCCGCACCAGGATCGAGGTCGAGAGCGCGACGAGCAGCAGCCCGCCGAGCGCGACGAGCGCGAACGAGATCCGGAAGTGGGCGAGCGGCGCGAGCACCGCGCTGCGCGGCTCTTCGATCGTGAAGCGCCACGCCGGCGCCCCAAACGCGCCGCGCAGGAAGACCTCCCACGATTCGCTCGCGGTCTCGCCCTCCGCGCCGAGCGTTTGCTCGAACAGCACGCCCGCCTCGCTCTCGACGCGGACCGCGGCGTTGGCGCGCAGCGCGTCGGCCGCGAACAAGTAGTGCGGCTCGACGCTCGCGCGGAGCAGCTCGCGCGGGCCGCGCTGGCGCAGCAGCTCGATGCGCGGCGGCGCGCCGCGCACGACGCGCAGCAGCGGCGCGCCCGACGCGAGCTGCGCTCGCTCGCTCGGCGAGAGCTCGAGCCCAGCGGGGTCGATTCCGATCGCGAGGCGGCGCAGCTTGCCGGTGAGAAACGGATCGCTCGGCGCGACGCTCGGCGCCGCGAGCGCGGCGTCGAGCAGCAAGAGCCGCTCGAGCGCGCCCATCCCGAGCTGCTTCGCCTCGCGCCGGAGCCGCGCCTGCGCATCCCGCTCGAGCTGCCGCGACGTCGAGATCCACGTGACGAGTGCGAACAGCGAGATCGGCAGCAGCGCCGTCGTGACGACCACCGCGAACACCCGCCGCGCGATCTTGCTACGGAGGAAGCGCCCCTCGATCCAGCCCCCGAGCGCCATCCCTAATAATTCCGCGCCAGCCCGATGAACGCGCCATTCGCCCCACGCACGACGTCGTCGAGCGAGAGCGGGTGCGTGACCGGCGGCTGCGACTGCCCGTCGGCGCCCAAGCTATAGAGGTCGAAGTCGGTGTTCAGCGGGACCAGGAACTGGTCCTTGCGAACGAGGAACGGCGGTGCACCGGAGATCCTCCGATAGACGTACATCCGCCCCCAAGGATCTGCTTGCGAGAGCTGGACCGAGGCGAGAGTGGGAGGAAGTGTGCCGCCGTTGATCAGGATGGTCTGGAGATGAAGTGAGAGGCCCCTCATCTCAACCACGGCACGCGCGACGCGGACACGCTCGATGTAGATCTGATAGTTCGTAGTCGAGAGCGCCGCGAGCACGCCGATGATGGCGACGGCGATCATTACTTCGACGAGTGTGAAGCCCGTTGGCCGGTCGCGTTTACTCACCCGCCGCCTCACGAACGCGTAGGGCCTTGCATTGAGCCTCCAACTCATCGGCGATGGCCATGAGCTGGGAATCTCCGTTCGCAGCGGCCCAGTCCGAGATCGAGGCGACTTGCAACTCGACGCGCTCGAGCGCTTCCGTGTGCGCGCGGAGGGCGCTCAGCATTTTGTTCAACTCGGCGCACTCATCCTGCACATAGTCGGTCGCTCGGATCACGACATCTCGAGGTGTGCGGCCGGTCGAGATCGCGCGGAAGACTTCGACGAAGCGGAACAACGGACCGCGCATTCGCCCGTAGAGAATCCACGAACAAGCGATGCTCGAGAGCAGCGAGATGAGAGCGACGGGCCAATAGCGCGCGTGAACCTCGAGAATTTCGCCTGTGAGGCGGAGCATCTCGTCGGGCGAAGCCACGCCCGCATCGAACCGCTGAAAGAGCGGAACGAAAATCACCGCCGCAGAAATGGCGAGGAAGGCGGCTGTGAAGGCCGCCGTCACGAACAACAAGTGCACGCGGAACGACGGATTGGCGAAGAAGCTTTCGTTCCTCACGGCACGCTCCCGTTGAGCGGGACGAGCGTCCACCGTTCAGGGCGATCGCCAATTGCAAGAGAAGGCGGATCGGTGTCGAAACGCCTGACGCGCAGAGTGAGTTCAGCGGCGTCGTTCGCATACGAAATCGTGGCGACCAGACTACCGTCGTCTTCGGCACGCGAGTCCACACTCCGAACGGAGTAGTTCTCTGATGCGAGCCGATCCGAAGCGAAGATCAGCGAGTGAGGTGTGATCAGCAGAGATCGCCCGGAGTACCGCGCATCGGCGCAAACCCATCGCCCGTGCAGCGCGGTCGGGATCGAGGCCTCGCCGCTGCAGGCGACCGCGGCGAAGGCAAGAAACGCACATCGCCACACGGCTACCACGCGGCCACCCTCCCGCGGAGGTGTTTCGGCCCGCGAAGGCGCCTACTTGACAGCGACGACTGCGTCGCGGAGACGTGCTAGTCGCGAGGTTTGGCCGCCAGCAGGATCGTTGCCGCCGAGATCCACAGCATCCCCAGCGCCGGTTCCGGAAGGATGGTCGTGATGCTCGAGATCGTCCCACTGAACTCGACATAGTCCTGCGGGCCACGCCCCGTGACAGGTCCAAAGAAGTAGAAGTTCGAATCCCACAGACTCGAGCCCCACGGAATGTCGATGAGTTGGTCGCTCGAGAGTGCAGTCTCCGAGAGGTCCGTAAGTGTCGGATTCGCGTACGCGAGGGGTGCGAGCGCGACGCCATTCGGGAGTGGGCCCGATGCAACAAACCGATCGAAAAAGAGGCCGACGATGTCCATGCCCTGGACGCTGTCTTCGAGTCCCACGCCATTTTGTGAGACGCCTTGGTCCGCGAACGAGTAGCTCCCGGTGCTGAACGAAAGCGCTCCGGTGCTTCCATTCATCAGGAAACAGCCGATTCCAACGAACGGCTCGCAATCGGCGACTTGATCGTCGTAGATGAAAGTCGCGGTGAAGCTTCCACCGACGATCACCGACCCATCGAGCACGCCGGCGGTGTCGGCAACCGAGTTCCAGGTCCCCGTCATCACCACGGTCACGGTCGTCGCGGCTGACGGCGCGGAGATTCCCAATAACCCGAAGCACGCGGCACAGAGCAGAGAACGTGCGACGGCCCTCATGAGCCCCTCCCCAGAGCGTCCGGGGCCATCCTACTACGGTGCGGAGTGGGATCGCCTCGCGAAATCCGGCGGGAGGCGCGAACGCGAATGCAAGCGCGCTTGCTCGTGGGGTCGGGTTAGCGAGCGCGCGCGATCACTTCGCGGCCGAACCACGCGGCGCGCTCGCAGAACTGGGCGCGCGTGGCGCACGGGAGTGTCACGACGAGCCAGGTGACGCCGAGCGCTCCGAGGCGGTCGGCGGCCGCCAGCACGGAGTCTGGCGCGGGCAGGCCGTCGGCGCGCATGTCGAGGCCGAACGGCGAAAAACAGATGTCGAGCGGCGCGGTTCGTCCGGCTCGTTGCGCATGCTCCCGCGCGTAATCGATGCCTCGCTTCAGGTCGTCTTCGCTCTCGAGCGCGGCCGTTCCGACGCGGCTCGCCATCTTTCCGGGCGCTGGAAACGGCAGCCAGCCGTTGCCGAGCTCGACCGCGCGGCGGATCGCGCGCCGGCTGTTTCCGCCGACCCAGAGCGGGGGATGCGGCGATTGCAGCGGACGCGGCAGCGCCGCGATGCCGGCCGCACGAAAATGCCGGCCGTCGAGCGGGGAGCCGGGCTCGCTCCAAATCCGGCGCAGTGCGCCGAGCAGCTCGTCCGCCAGCTCGTTGCGTTCCTCGAAGATTGCGCCGAGCGCGGCGAACTCGGGCTCGAGGTAGCCCGCCGCGATCCCGACGATCGTGCGGCCGCCCGACAGCACGTCGAGGCTCGCGATCGCCTTCGCGGCGAGGAACGGATTGCGGTAGGCGGCGATCAACACGTGCGTCTGCAAGCGCAGGCGCGTCGTCGCCGCGGCAGCGAACGAGAGCGCGACGAACGGGTCGAGCGCGTGATGCCCGCCCGACGCGAGCCAGCGCTCGCTCGGCGCGGGGTGGTCGGTCACGAACGCCGCATCGAAGCCCGCGCCCTCGGCCGCGCGCGCCATCTCGGCGATCGCCGCGCCCGTCAGGAACTCGCTCGCGAGCGTCACCTTGTCGGTCGGAAGCTGAAGCGTGAAGCGCATCGCGGCAGGCTAGGGGACCGACTCCCGGATGCTCGATCACCGCACGCCGAGGGTCCAGCGCACGCGGAGGCCACTGTTCGACTTCGCTCGGCTCCGAAGACTGCGCCTCGCTGCGCGCTTCGCTTGCTAGCCCGCTCCAGCGTGAGAAAGTCGTCAGGGCAGCGCTGTGGATGCTGTTAGGATGCGCGCCCCCGATCGGGAGGGATCGATGCTGAGCTCGTCATTCAGGCTCGCACTTCTCATGCTCGCGGCGGCGTCCATCGCCGGCTGCACGGTCACGCTGAAGGACGTCCCGCTCGCAGGGGGCCCGCGCCGAGCGCGGGCGCGCTTCCGGCGGCGGCGAGTGGGAGCGGAATTCCCGGTCGCGTCGGCTGGGGCCGCATCACGCTGTTCTCGATTCCGGCCGTGCCGATCTTCGTCGTCGACGGCACCAAGCCGGGCGCGGACAACACGCGTGCGCAGATTGCGAATCGCGCCGTGATGAAGCAGGTGCGGCGCGCGCTCACGCACGCGGGCTACGAGGTCGTCGACGCGAAGCCGGGCGAGGGGCCGGTGATGGAGTGCAGCGTCGAGCGCTTCAAGTTCAACAACTACACCTGGCTCGTGCCGATCGTGCCCGCCTGGGGAAGCGCGCGCCTCACGTTGACGCTGCACGACGCTGCGGGCGGGCCGAAGTGGACGCAATCGTTCGAGGGCTCGGGCTTCTCGCTGAACCCGTTCGACGGCTTCTCCGGCGCCGCGAACCAGAGCATGAAGAAGATCGTGAACGCAATGGTTCCCGCGTTCCAAACGCCGGAGTTCAAGACGGCGCTGAGCGGCGCTCAGTAGCTCCTTCGCCGTCCGCGGAGC
>DASTOI010000182.1:0-3793 GCA_035762585.1 Myxococcota bacterium | reverse complement strand
GCTGCCGAAGGATCCGCTGATCGCGATGGTGCCGGTGTCGGTGCGCACCGGCGACGAGAAGCACGCCTACACGAACCGCGTCGGCAGCATCCTGTGCACGCTCGCGACCGATCTCGACGACCCGCTCGAGCGCCTGCTGCGCATCCACGAAGCGATGGCGAGCGCGAAGCGCGCGCAGGAGGCGGTGCCGGCGAACCTGCTGCAGGACTGGACACAGGTGACGACGCCGGCGCTGATCGCGCAGGCCGCGCGCATCATCGCGCGCACGAAGATCCTCGACCGCCTGAACCCGCCGTTCAACGTCGTGATCTCGAACGTGCCGGGGCCGCGCGAGGCGCTCTACTGCGCCGGCGCCGAGATGCAGACTTATTATCCGGTGAGCGCGGTCGCGGAGGGCCAAGGCCTGAACATCACGGTGCAGAGCTACCGCGATCATCTCGACTGGGGCCTGATCTCGTGCCGCGAGCTCGTCCCCGACCTGTGGCGCTTCAAGGACCTGTTCGCGGAATCGCTCGAAGAGCTGCAGAAGGCAGTCGCGAAGAAGGCCTGACTTTGCGTCGGGCGCTTTGCATCGGACTTTGCATCGGGGACGTACTTGCAGATGAAAGTACGTCCCCGATGCAAACTCATCGGGCGGCGGCGAGCACCTCTTCGAAGCCGCGCTCGAGGCACTCGGTCAGCAGCTCGGCGTCGGGGACGGCGGCGCGGTCGCAGTTCACGCCGATCTGGCAGACGCCGTCGTAGCTGTAGAGCGTGACGTTCAGCGCCGCGCCGGCGGGTGGGCCGAACGGGAACATGCGCTCGATCTTGGCGCCCGCGAGATAGACCGGGAAGCGCGGGCCGGGCACGTTGCTCGTCACGAAGTCGATCGCCTTCAGCATGCTGCCGATCAGCGCGAGCGAGGCGGCGCGCGGCAGCGCGTTGATCGCGCCCATGATGTCGTCGACGAGCGGCAGCGCCTTCTCGGCGCGCTGCTCGCGCACGAGGCCCTGGATCTCGCGCAGCCGCTCGCGCGCATCTTCGATCCCGACCGGCACGATCATCCGCATCGGCGCGAACTGGTTGCCGGCGCGGTTGCCCTTCTCCCCTTCGCGCGTGTTGATCGGCATCGTCATGCGCAGCGCGTCGACGGGCTCGCCGTGCTTCTCGTGATAGATGCGCAGCCCGCCGCAGATCGCGGTGACGAACGCGTCGTTCAGCGTGCCGCCGAGCGCCTCGCCCGCGCGCTTCAGCTCGGTGAGCGGCACCGTGAAGCCGGACAGGCGCAGCGCCATGCCGCGCTCGCGCATGATCGGCGAGAGTGGCTCGTCGACCGGGCGCAGCGTGCGCGCGATCGATTCCACGGTCTCGCGCGCTTCCGCGATCGCGGCGCGCGGATCGCGCAGGAAGCTCGCCGCGCCGCTTGCGAGCGCGCGGCCGAGGCGCTGCGCGCTCGTGCGCTGCTGCGCGCCGCGCCGGCGCGCGGCGTCGCGCAGGCGCTGCGTCTCGCTGCGCTCGTTCCTAGGGTCGGAGTCGGACGCAGATTCGGGCTCGACGCCTTCGGGCGCGGCCTTGCGCGGATCGCGCTCGCGCGTGCGTTCGACCAGCGCGCTCGTCATGCGCACGAGCCCCATCCCGTCGGACACGGCGTGATGCAGCTTCAGGATCATCCCTGCACGGCCACCTGTTAGGCCGTCGACCAGGTAGAGCTCCCAGAGCGGGCGATCCTTGTCGAACGCCTGCATCGCGATCGGCTCGGCCATGTCGAGCAGCGCGCGCAGCGAGCCCTGCCCGCCGAGCGTCGCGTGGCGCACGTGGAAGCGCAGATCGAAGTGCGGGTCGTCCTCCCAGCGCGGCGGCGCGAGCCCGAGCGCGTCCTGCACGACGCGCTGCCGCAGGCGCGGGATCTTCGCGAGCGTGTACGCGATCGCCTCGTCGAAGCGCGCGCGGTCGGGCGCGGCGTCGAGCTCGCACACCAGCGCGATCGTCGAGCGCAGCCGCGGATCGCGCTCCGCATGCCAGAGCGCCGCGTCCGCATCGCTCATCCACTCGTCGAACTCGATCTCCGCCATCGCCGCGCCCCTCGCCCGAAAGTCACCACCCGGGGACGTTCATACCTACCGGTGACATGAGGGACAGTCTTGCACGCTCCGGCGTGCTGAGGAGTGGCACGGAAGTCACCGGGAAGTATGAACGTCCCCGTTTTGGTGACTTGCTCCGGAGGTCAGCCGGCCTCGGTTTCGGGGGCGTCGCCGAGGACGAGCGCTTCTTCGCGTTCGGCGAGCGTGCGCTTCCAGCGGCCGCTGCGGAAGCGGGTGACGAACAGCACGCCCTTGATGATGTAGTCCGCGATCAGCGCCGCGTAGATCCACTCGATGCCCTTGCCGAGCCCCATAAAGAGCGCCGCGAACGCGAGGCGCCCGAACGTGAGGCCGCCCAGCACCGTCACGAACGGGAAGATCGTGTCGCCGGCGCCGCGCAGCGCGCCGCCCAGCGTGAACTCGATCGCCATCAGCGCCTGGACGGAGCCGAGCACCCAGATGAAGACGACCGTCAGCCGCACGACCTCGGGGTCGTGGCTCATGAAGCGCGCGACCGGCCCCGCGAACGCGATGATCGCCGCGCCGAACACGACCATCACGCCGATCGCGAGCGCCATCGCGCGCCAGCCGCTGCGCTCGGCGCCGGGCTCGTCGCCCGCGCCGAGGTGCTGGCCGACGAGCGTCGACGCTGCGATCGAGAACGCCGGCCCGACCAGGAACGAGAACGCGAGCACGTTCACGCCGAGCTGATACGCCGCGTTCGCCTCGTTGCCGTAGCGCGCGATGATGCCGATGAAGACGATGAATCCGATCTGGAACGAGAAGCCCTCGGCGCCGGTCGGCAAGCCGACCCGCATCAGCCGGCGAATGCGTGCGCCATCGAAGTCGTTCCCGCCGGGGCGCGAGCTGACGACGAGCTTGTCCGCGCGCCACAAGCCCAGCGAGATCGCCGCGCTCACGCCCGCGCCGATGCCGATCGCCGCCGCCGCGCCGGCGACGCCCATCGACGGAACGCCGAACCCTCCCATCACGAGCACCCAGAGCGCGAACACGGTGAGCGCGGCGCCGGCGATGCTGATCAAGAGCGGCGTGCGCGTATCGCCGGCTGCGCGCAGCGCGGTCGCGATCGCGAGCGAGACGCCGAACGGCAGCGCGCCGAGGCTCACCCAGCGCACGTAGGTCGCGCCGAGCTCGGTGGTCGGTCCGTCGAGCCCCCAGAGCGACGCCAGCGAGACGAGCTCGCGGGCGAACAGAATGCACGGCACGGCGAGCAGCAACGCGAGCGCGCCGCACATCCACAGCGAAGTGCGCGTCACGCGCTCGGCCTCGACGCGGTTGCCGCCGCCCCACGCGCGCGCGACGAGCGCCATCGTGCCGGTGGTCACCGCCATCAGCAGCACTTGCTGCACGAAGAAGATGCGGCCGCCGACGCCGGTCGCGGCGATCGCTGCGGTGCCGAGCTCGCGCGACACAATCGTGCCGCCGACGAATCCCACCGCCGACTGCAGCAGGTTCGTCAGGATCGCCGGCCAGGCGAGCGCCCAGACGCGCCTCGTCGTGCCCGTACCGCGCGCCGCTTCGTCCGGCGCGAACTCACTCGCCCCCACGCGGGCAGGATGACGCGGGAAGCTCGCCTGCGCTCGCGGACCGCGCGCGAAGCGGGACGCCTAATTCCTCCGCCGGCGCGCGCGGATCGGGGTGGCGCCGCCCGCCGCTGCAGCGCGTCGCCTTCGAGCATGTCGGCGCGCGGGCCGCGAGCTGCGAGGTCTCGT
>DASTOI010000181.1:0-2940 GCA_035762585.1 Myxococcota bacterium | reverse complement strand
GAGCTCCGCCCCGGTCGCGACCTTGCCCGAAATTCCGAGCTCGCGCGCCACCGCGGCCGCCGTCACCGGATGGTCGCCGGTGACCATGGACACCTCGATCCCGGCGCGGCTGCACGCGGCGATCGCCTCGCGCGCCTCCGGCCGCGGCGGATCGCTCATCGCCGCGAGACCGAGAAACGTCAGCCCGCGCAGGTGTGCGCGCGACAGGGCCTCCCCGCGAGCGAGCGCGAGCGGCCCCTCGGCAAGCGCGAGCACGCGGTAGCCCTGGGCGGCGAACGCGCGCTCCTCGGCGCGGATCGCCTCGACGTCGGCGCCGGCGCACATCGGCAGCACGGTTTCCAGCGCGCCCTTCACCGCGACCCGGTCGCCGTCGCCAAAGCGGTTGAGGCTGGCGGCGAACCGGTTCTCCGGCTCGTAGGGAATCGCGGCGACTTGCGGCGCGCGCGGATCGAGCGTGCCAGTCGCGCGCGCGTAGTCGAGCAGCGCGCGGTCCACGGTATCGCCGCAGTCTTCGCTCGCGAGCAGCGCCGTGCGCACGAACCGCTCGGCGTCCGCGGCCACGCCCGACAGCCAAACATGGCGCACGGCGAGCGTGTTCTGCGTGAGGGTCCCGGTCTTGTCCGAGGCGATGTGGGTGCAGGAGCCGAGCGCTTCCACCGCGACCAGCCGGCGCACGATGACGTTCCGGCGCGACATGCGCTGCGTGCCGACCGAGAGCGCCACCGTGAGCGCGACCGGCAGTCCTTCGGGCACCGAGGACACCGCGAGCGCCACGGCGAGCACGAACACGTCGACGAGCGTCGCGCCGCGGGCGAACGACACCGCCGCGACGAGAAGCGCCGCCAAGCCGACCGCGACGGTGATGAAGTGCGTGAAGCGCTCCATGCGCAGCACGAGCGGCGCCTTCGGATGTGCAGCGCCGAGCACTGCGCCGGCGATGCGGCCGAGTTCGGTGGAAAGGCCGGTCGCCGCCACCACGCCGCGCGCGCGCCCGCTTCGCACCATCGTGCCGGCGAAAGCCATGTCGGCTCGCTCGGCGAGCGGCGTGTCGCGACCGCTCGGGCGCCGCTCATCCTTGCGCACCGGCAGCGATTCTCCGGTGAGCAGCGACTCGTCGAGCGACAGGCCGGTCGCTTCGACGAGCCTCAGGTCGGCCGGCACCTTGGCGCCGGATTCGAGCAGCACCACGTCGCCTGGGACGATCTCCGCGGCGTCGATCTCGCGCGGCACGCCGTCGCGTTCCACGAGCGCGCGCGGGCTCACCAGGCTGCGCAGCGCCTCGGCCGTGCGCTCGGCGGAATGCTCCTGATAGGTGCCGATCACCGCGTTGATCAGTACCGCCGCGGAAATGAAGCTGGCGTCCGACCACGCGCCGAGAGCAGCGGAGACGAGCGCCGCCGCGACCAGCACGTACATGAGGGGGCTCTTGAACTGGCGCAGGAAGATCGCGGCGAGGCTGGGCGGCGCGACGTGCGGCAGCACGTTGCGGCCGTGGCGCGCGAGCCGCGCAGCGGCCTCCGGCGTGCTCAGCCCTTCGACCGCCACGCTAGAGGCGGTAGGCGCGGGCTCCAGGACGACCGGCATCGAGGCGATCGCGGTCATTTCACGCACTTCCGTTCGAGGCGTTCCTGCGGGGGCACGTGGTCGAGGCGTTGATCCACGTTGATCCATATCGCTTCCCGGTTCAGGGTGACTACAGCCAAGACGGCTGAGCAGTCTGCTCCGTGACAAGAAGGCTGCCACGCGTGTCACAGCCCGGCGCTCCCGGCCGTCTTGGGATATGTGCGCGGATTGCGCTGCACCCTCACCTTCGCATCGAAAGGACGGTCTCTCCCATGGCTCAACGCGTCAACTACGCGCAGCAGTCGCCTGCGCTGTACAAGAAGTTCAGCGAGTTCAACCTCGCGATCAAGGAAGGCTCGATCGAGGAGTCGATTCGCGATCTCGTCGCGATCCGGGCTTCGCAGATCAACGGCTGCGCCTTCTGCCTCGACATGCACGTCAAGCAGGCGAAGCTTCACGGCGAGCGCGAGCTGCGCCTGTACCACCTGCCGACCTGGCGCGAGTCGACGCTGTTCGTTCCACGCGAGCGCGCGGCCCTCGCGTGGACCGAGGTGCTGACGAAAATCCCGGAGCAAGGTGTCCCCGACGACATCTACGAGCGCGTTCGCACGCAGCTTGTCCGAGAAGGAGATCTCGGACCTGACGTTCCTGGTGATGGCGATCAACGCGTGGAACCGCATCAATGTCGGCTTCCGCACCGTGCCGGGCTCGGCGGACGCCGCGCTCGGGCTGGACAAGGCCAGGCTGGCCGCTTAGTGGGTGCCGTATGAAGTGCAGCATCGATCCCCGATTTGACGCCCCGGCAGCCGAGCCTGACCAGGTGTCCCGGCTTGTTCCCCCTCTGATCGTGCGTGAGCTCGAGCATGAGGTTCCTGTCTCCGAAGCGGTCGTTCCGGAGGCCGTCGACTATGTCGTCCACCTGTGTGGCCTGGAGTGCTACGAACGCTGGCGGCATCAGTCGACGCCCTAGGCTCGCACGCGTTGCGCTCGCGGGACACGCTGCGGTATGAAACGCGCCGACGACGCCTGGACCGCGTTTCGCAACGTGTTCGAAAAACTGACGTCCGAGGAGCGTGCGGCGTTCGTGTTGCGGCAGATGTTCGCTGCCGACTACGACGAACTCGCGCGGATCCTCGGCAAGAGCGAAGCCGAGTGCCGTCGATTGGTACGCAGCGCGAGCAAGCGGCTGCGGGACGGGCGGCCGCGCTAGCAACGAACCAGGAGCATCAAGATGGCTGCAGTTGGCGGTAATGAATTCGTCGTGACGACGCCGGGTAAGTCTCGAAAGATCCCGCTCACCGTGCGCGTCGTGGCGGCACTCAACGGCGGATTCCTGATCGGGAACGGCTTGTTCATGCTCGTCGCACCGGCGCTGTG
>DASTOI010000180.1:0-2834 GCA_035762585.1 Myxococcota bacterium | reverse complement strand
TCGAGGCGGAGGGGGCTCTGGAGCCCATTCCTTCTGGCTGCCGCCGCGTTTGAAGGGGTCAGCGCGGTCACGAAGCGGGCGGGAACACGCGCAGCGGATGGAACTTGCGGTCGGGGCGGAGCTCCATGACGGCCAGCAGATCGCCTGCGGGAGTCAGCGCGGCGAACTTGCCGCCGGGCATGGGCTGAGGGCCGCGCTCGAAGGGGCCGCGCGCCTCGGCGGCGGCGATCGCGCCGCCGTTCGCGACGCGACGCGCCTGAATTCCAGAGAGCGCGATCTCGGGCAGCGTCAGCACCTTCGCGGGAGGGAGGATGCGCGCGTCGAGCTCGCCCGAGGACGCGAGCGCGTCGCACAGCTCGGGCGTCAGGCTGTCGGCGATCGCGAACGGACCGTTCGCGGTGCGACGCAGCCCCGCCAAATGCGCGCCGCAGCCGAGCTTTTCGCCGAGGTCGGCGGCCAGCACGCGCACGTAGGTGCCGGGCGAGCAGGCGACCTCGACGCCCACGTCCGGCGGCTCGAAGCGCGTCAGCGCGATCCGATGAATGCGCACCCTGCGCGGCTCGCGCTCCACCTCCTCGCCCTTGCGTGCGAGCCGGTAGAGCGGAACCCCGTCCTTCTTGACCGAGCTGTACATCGGGGGGATCTGCTCGAGATCGCCGGAGAAGCTCACGAGCGCCGCGCGCACCGCCTCCTCGTCCGGAAGCGGGCCGTGATGCGTGCGAACGACCTTGCCCTCCGCGTCGAACGTGTCGGTCGCGCTTCCGAGGCGAATCGTCCCGGCGTAGACCTTCTCGTGCTGGTCGACGAACGGGATCAGCTTGGTCGCCTCGCGAATCGCGAGCGGCAGCACGCCGGTCGCGAGCGGATCGAGCGTGCCGAGATGTCCGACTCGGCGCGTGCCGAGCCAGCGGCGCGCGGCGTCGACGACGTCGTGCGACGACCACCCGACCGGCTTGTCGATCGCGAGGAAGCCGATCGGGCCCAATCTCTCTCGAGCTCCGCTCGCCTTCGGCTCGCTGCGCGCGCCCTGCGCCGGCTTCGCCGGCGCTTGGACGCTTGCGGCTTCTCGGGCCGCGGTCGGGCGTTGCTCGGTCCCAAGCGCCGGCGGCTTGCCGTGATCGCGGTCGTCACGTCCGGTCACGGTCGATCTCCTTGAGCAGCCGCAGGGTGTCGGCGCCGGTTTCGAGCGCGGCGTCGTGCACGAAGCGCAGCTCGGGGACGCGCTTCGTCGCGAGCGCGCGCGCGAGCTGCGAGCGCAGGAAGCCTGCCGCGCTCGCGAGGCCCTGCGCGGTTTCGGCGCTCTCGTGAGCGACGCCCGCGCGGCCGTGCGGCACCGAGTCGAGCGCGCTCCAGTAGACCTTCGCGTGCGAGAGATCCGGCGCGACGTCGATGCGCGTCAGTGTCACGAGCCCGATGCGCGGATCGGTGACCTCCTCACGCAGGAGCCGCGCGAGCTCGCCGCGAATCTGCTCGCCGATGCGCTCGGTTCGCCGCGTCACAGGATCTCCACTTCCTGGTCGGTCACTTCCGCGAGATGCAGGCCGACGATGAAATCGATCGCTGCCTCGAGCCGCTGGCGCGCGTCCTGGCCCTCTTCCGCGACCGCTGCGAGTCCGAGCACCGCCACCTGCCAGGTGTCCTGTCCGCCGACTTCGGCGATCGACACGTTGAACTTGTTACGCACGCGCTGCTTGATCGAGGAGAGCACGCCGCGCTTCTGCTTCAACGACTGCGAGCCGTGCACGTGAAGCTCGACGCGCGCCGCCGCCACGAACATCGCCCGTCCCTCGGCTATCTGCGCGAGTGAAGCACTCGGCCTGACGCGCCAGCTGTGTGCTCGATCATCCTCGATGACGAACCCGCCACCTGAGCAGGTCTGCACAGGCCGCAAGCGAAGCGCGCAGCGAGGCGGAGTCTTCGGAGCCGAGCGAAGTAAACAAGGAGAAAAGTGAACCTCGGTGGCCCTTACAGCTCCGCGGGCCGCGATTCGACCTCGTACGACTCGATCACGTCGCCGACCTTGAGGTCGTTGAAGCCGTCGAGGCCGATGCCGCACTCGAATCCGGTCTGCACCTCGCGCGTGTCGTCCTTGAATCGCTTCAAAGAGCCGAACTTGCCGTCCCAGACCTGGACGCCGTCGCGAACGAGCCGAGCGCGCGCGCCCCGGCGCACGAGGCCGTCCGTCACGTAGCAGCCGGCGATCACACCGACGCGCGGGATGCTGAACAGCTGCCGCACCTCCGCCTGACCGAGCACGACTTCGCGCGTGGTCGGCGGGAGCAGACCGGCCATCGCCGCCTTCATCTCGTCGAGCATCTCGTAGATGATCTGATAGGTGCGGATCTCGACGCCCGCGCTCTCCGCGGCGCGCCGCGCCTTCGCATCGGGGCGCACGTGGAAGCCGACCACGATCGCGCGGCTCGCCTGCGCGAGCTGCACGTCGCTCTCGGTGATTCCGCCGACGGCGACGTGCAACACGTTCACCTTCACCTTGTCGGTGGAGAGCTTGCCGAGCGCGGCGCTGATCGCTTCCGCCGAGCCTTGCACGTCGGCCTTCACGATCAGCGCGAGCTCCTTCGGGCCGTCGCCCGCGCTCGCGAACAGGTCTTCGAGCGAGATGCGCGGCTTCGCGACCGGCGCCTTCTCCTTGCGCTCTTCATCGAGCCGGTGATCGACGATGTCCTTCGCGACGCGTTCGGATTCGACGGCGTGCAGCACGTCGCCCGCGCCGGGCACGCCGGAGAGGCCGACGATCTGCACCGGCTTGGACGGGCCCGCCTCCTTCAGCTGCTCGCCCTTGTCGTCGTTCATGATCCGCACGCGGCCGTAATGAG
>DASTOI010000179.1:0-2323 GCA_035762585.1 Myxococcota bacterium | reverse complement strand
AAGGTGCTGCTGCTGATCGCGCCCGGGTTGATCGTGACCGGAGCGGGATTGCTGTCGATGCCGACGAACTGCGAGTAGTCGAACTGAACCGCGCTGCCGGGCCCCCACATGCTCTGGCCGGAGAATGAGTACGACGCGTTGTCGTCGACGAGCGCGGTCTGCTGGGCGCCCGCGCTCCCGGCCAGCAGCAACGTGGCGGCGAGTGCGATTGTGGAAACGGCTGCGTGATGGGGACGCATGGCTTGAAGCTCCCGGTGGTGACGGGGACGTTTTGCCATGCGCCGCGCGCGGGCGGCATCGGCCACGTGGCTGATGCGATCCAGGTCGCCAGCGTCGCGCGCGCCTCGGCTAGCTTGCGCAGCCGTTTTCCCAAGACCCACGAAAGGCTCTCGCGATGTCCGCTCCCGCGAACGAAGTGCTGAACCCGCTCGCCAAGGAGCTGAACGAGAAGATCGGCGCCGCCGCGCCCGAGATCCTCGCGATGCTCTCGCCGCTCGGCCGCCGCCTCTACTTCCCCAAAGGCATCCTCACGCAGGGCGCCGAGGCGAAGGTGAAGGGCACGCGCTTCAACGCGACGATCGGCATCGCGACCGAGGGCAAGGCGCCCATGTACCTGCCTTCGATCCAGAAGCACTTATCAGGGATCTCCCCCGACGAGGCCTACAACTACGCGCCGGCATCGGGCAAGCAGGCGCTGCGCGAGCGCTGGCGCGAGAAGCAGCTGGCGGAGAATCCGTCGCAGCGCGGCAAGGCGGCCTCGCTGCCGATCGTGACGAGCGCCCTGACCCATGGACTCGCGCTGGTCGGCGATCTGTTCGTGGCGCCCGGCGACGTGATCCTGCTGCCCGACCAGCTGTGGGGCAACTACCGCCTCACCTACGAAGTCCGGCTCGGCGCGAAGTGCGTGACGTTCCCGTTCTACGCGGGCAGAGGCTTCAACACGCAGGGCTTCGCCGAGGCGCTCGCGAAGCAGGCCGAGGGCCGCGAGAAGCTCGTCGTGGTCCTCAACTTCCCCAACAACCCGACCGGCTACATGCCGACGCCCGCCGAGGGCGACGCGATCGCCAACGCCCTCGTCGCACAGGCGGCACGCGGTACCAAGCTCGTGGTCGTCACGGACGACGCCTACTTCGGCCTGTTCTTCCACCTCGGCGGCGAATCGATGACCGAGTCGCTGTTCGGAAGGCTCGCGAACGCGCACCCGAACCTGCTCGCGATCAAGCTCGACGGCGCGACCAAGGAGCTGTTCGTGTGGGGCCTGCGCTGCGGCTTCATCAGCTACGGCCCCGGCCGCGCCGAGAGCGCGCAGGCCGTGCTCGACGCGCTCGAGGCGAAGACCAAGGGCGCAATCCGCGGAGCGATGTCGAACAGCCCGATGCTCTCGCAGTCGCTGGTCGAGAAGGCGCTCGCCTCGAGCACGATCGACGCCGAACGCAAGGAGAAGTGCGAGCTGTTACGGGAGCGCGCGGCGAAGGTGCACGAAGTCGCGAACGCGCCGCGCTTCCGCGAGAGCTGGAGCGTCTATCCGTTCAACAGCGGCTACTTCATGTGCATTCGCGTGCTGGGCGTGGACACCGAGAAGCTGCGCGTCCACCTGCTGGACAAGCACCAAACCGGCCTGATCAGCACCTCGCCGACGGACCTGCGCGTCGCGTTCTCGTGCATCGAGACGAAGGACGTGGAGCCGCTGTTCGAGGTGGTGCACCGCGCGATTCAGGAGCTGCGGAGCGAGTAACCGCTGCCTCCGGCCGACGCGGCGCACGCGAATGTGCGTGCGTCGGCCACCCGGCCGATGCCGCGGCCGGCGCCGAGCGCGCATGCTGCCCCCGTCGAACGGAGGCATGCATGCGAAACTCGATCACGTCTCGCGGATCTGCCGAGTCTCGGGCCGGGCGCTGTGTGTTCGTCGCTGCCGTGCTGTTCGCCCTGCTGCCTGCCACGGGCGCGCGCGCCACCACGCTGTTGTCGGTCACCGGTGCCGGCGGCGACACGACGGGAACCGTGCTCTCGCTCTACGGGAGCGCATTGGCCCTCTCCTTCGAGCTGGTCGGGCCGCAGATAGGCCTGGACATCGAGGTGCCGCTCACCTGCCTGCAGTGCGAGGCGCGCTTCTACCTCGTCCAGAACGAGGTCGGCCCGACGTCGAACTTCGTGGCGAATGTTCGCGCGGTCACGACGGTGAGCACGCTCGCCGGCGGCGGCTTCATCAACCGGATGACGACCCTATTCACCGACCTCACGCTCGCTGCCGGTGATTACTTCCTCGTCTTCGCGCCCACACGCGACACGGTGAGCGGCGCGATCTGGACCGCGACGCAACAGC
>DASTOI010000178.1:0-3272 GCA_035762585.1 Myxococcota bacterium | reverse complement strand
CGGCGTCGCCGCCGGCGGCTTCGCGCGCCGCGCAGGCTGCGCCTGAAACGCGCTCGCATCCACCTCGACCTGCCCCGCCTTCTCCCGCCAGGCCGGCGGCACCTCCTCCAACGAGCGCGCAAACCGCACCGACCCGCGCTCATCTGTCCACTGATAAAACACGCGCTTTCCATTCACGGGCAGCGCCTGCGAGCTGTTAGGCGCCGGCGCATCCTCCGCCTCGGCGATCTCGACGGCTTCCTCGATCGCGGATGACGCCTCGGCCGAATTCACTCGCGCCGCGACAACGGGTTCCGCCGGCCGAGGCGTCGGCGCCGCCACGAACCCGACGCCCGCAACCAGCGCCGTCATCACCACCGCAATCAAGAACGAACGCATCTTCCGCCCGCCCGATCCCCGCCACCCGCGGGGCCGCCCTATCTCTTGGAGGGCACAAAGCCCCCCTCAGGGCAGGCATCGGCGCGTTCCCTCTCTCGCCTTGAGACCTCGCTCACCGCTGCCGGAAAACTGCACGCGCGAGCACAGCAGAGAATGAACTCAGGGCCCCTCGATGGCGCCCTGAATTCACCGTTCTCTCCCCAACAAACGCGAACGAGACGTCGCCGCACACCAGCGCTCGCGCGTGCTAGGCGCGCTTCCCCCAAACCGGCGCCCGCTTTTCGAGAAACGCCCGGATGCCTTCGCGGAAGTCGCTGCTCTGCGCGCAGAGGATCTGGTTGCGGTCCTCCATGTGCACCACCGACTCGATGCTGTTCATGTCGAGGCTCGCGTTGAGCGCCTCCTTGCTGAGCCGCAGCCCGAGCGGCGACGTCGCGAGCAAGTCGTCGACGAGCCGTCGCCCCGCGGTTTCGAGCTGATCGTCGGCGACCACCTGCGAGACGAGGCCGAGCTCGCGCGCGCGCTCGGCGTCGATGAAGCGGCCGGTGAGGATCAGCTCGGAGGCGACCGACGCGTTCGTGAGACGCGGCAGCAGATACGAGACGCCGACGTCGCAGCCCGAGAGGCCGAGCTTGATGAACGCGGCGTTCATGCGCGCCGACTCGCCGGCGATCCGCACGTCCGACGCGAGCGCGAGCATGAAGCCGCCGCCGCAGGCCGGCCCGTGCACGAGCGCGACGAACACCTGCGCGAGCCGCCGCATCTTGATCGCGAGCTCGGCGATCCGGTGCTGGCCGCGCAGCTGCGCGCCGACGTCCCCGGGCGTCCCGCTCGGCCGCGACTCCTTCAGGTCGAGACCGGCGCAGAATGCGCGGCCCGCGCCGCGCAGCAAGACGACGCGGGTCTCGGTGTCGCGCGCGAGCTCGTCGTAGAACGCATGAAGGTCCTCGACCAGCTGCGTCGACAGCGCGTTCAGCGCATCGGCGCGATTCAACGTGCACCAGATCACCACGCCGTCGCGCTTCAAGTCGAGCGTCGTATAGGCCATCGCGTTCTCCTCGTGTTCCGGTGGCGAGCCGCGAAGTTGGCCCGCTTTTCGTGGTTGCGCTTCACGCTTGCGCGTAGAGTCGTTGGCTCGGAATTTGCGTATCGCGCTCGTGGATCGCTCAGGAGATCGCCGTGTCGCCCCGTCGCCCGAAGCCCGCGAAGGCGCCGCGCACGAGGCGCACGACGAAAGCGCCGCGGATCCAGGAAGCTCCCGTGCTCGCGAGCGAAGCTCCCCACCCGCCGGTGGAGCGCGAGCACGGCTTCCCGATCGTCGGCATCGGCGCTTCTGCCGGCGGGCTCTCCGCGATCGAAGCGTTCTTCTCTGCGATGCCGACCGACCGCGCGACCGGCATGGCGTTCGTGCTCGTTCAGCACCTCGCGCCCAACCACAAGAGCATGCTGCGCGATCTCGTGAAGCGGTACACGCGCATGGAAGTGTTCGAGGTGGAGGACGGGATGGAGGTGCGTCCCGACTGCGCGTACATCATCCCGCCGAATCGCGACATGGCGTTCATCGACGGCACGCTGCAGCTGATCGAGCCGACCGAGCGGCGCGGGCTGCGGCTCCCGATCGACTTCTTCTTTCGTTCGCTCGCGCACGATCAGCACGAGCGCGCGATCTGCGTCGTGCTCTCCGGTACCGGCAGCGATGGCACGCTCGGCGTGCGCGCGGTGAAGGGCGAGGGCGGGCTGGCGATCGCGCAGGATCCGGCCACCACCGAGCACGACGGCATGCCGCGCAGCGCGATCGCGACGGGGCTCGTCGACTACGTGCTGGCGCCCGAACGAATGTGGGAGCGGCTCGAGGCGTACGTCGCACACGCGTCCGAGCGCACGCTCGACGCGAAGCAGGCGCCGGTCGAGAGCGACGGCACGCTGCGCAAGCTCGCGTTGTTATTGCGCAGCCAGACGGGGCACGATTTCGCGCAGTACAAGGAGAACACGCTCGTGCGCCGCTTGCAGCGCCGCATGGCGATGCACCAGATCGAGAGCCCGCAGGAGTATCTGCGCTTCGCGCGCGAGAACGCGAGCGAGATCGAGGCGCTGTTCCGCGATCTCCTGATCGGCGTCACGAACTTCTTCCGCGATCCGGACGCGTTCGCGCTGCTCGAGCAGCGCGTGGTGCCGAGCCTGATCGCGAACAAGCCGGCGGGCGCGGCGATCCGCGTCTGGGTCTGCGGATGCTCGACCGGAGAAGAGGCCTACTCGATCGCGATCTTGCTCTACGAGCACGCGAGCGCGCTGAAGACGCCCTACAAGCTGCAGGTCTTCGCGACCGACATCGATCGCAGGGCAATCGAGACGGCGCGCGCGGGCGTCTTTCCGCCGAACATCGCGACCGACATCTCCGCCGAACGGCTCGCTCGCTATTTCACCGAGCTGCCGGAGGGCGGCTATCGAATCGTGAAGGCGATCCGCGACCTGATCGTGTTCTCCCAGCAGGACGTGCTGCGGGATCCGCCGTTCTCGAAGATCGACCTGATCAGCTGCCGCAACCTGCTGATCTATTTGAACGGCGACGCGCAGAAGAAGCTGATCGCGCTGTTCCATTTCGCGCTGCGGCCGGGCGGCTGGCTCTTCCTCGGCACGTCCGAGACGGTGGGCGAGCTCGCCTCGCTGTTCGAGGCGGTCGACCGCAAGGGCAAGCTCTACTCGCGGCGCGAGGACGGTTCCGCGATTCGGCCGCCGGTCTGGAGCCCCCCGGCGCGCGTCGCGGACGCGGAGCCGGCGCCGCACGACGTACGCGCCGTGGAGCCCGCCGCGATCAGCCTGCGCACGCTCACCGAGCGGGCGCTGCTCGAACACTTCGGACAGGTCGCGCTGCTCGTCACCGCCCGCGGCGACGT
>DASTOI010000177.1:0-2858 GCA_035762585.1 Myxococcota bacterium | reverse complement strand
AGCACGCGCGCCGCCAGCCGCCACGGCTCGACATGAAACACCTGGTCGACGCTGAGCCCGCTCCACACCTGCGTGAGCGCTTCGACGTTCGCGGCGAACGAGCCCGCGCGCGAAGCGAGGAAGGCGGCGTTGATCGCGCCCGCCGAGACGCCGGTCAGGATCGGCGGCGCGAAGTCCGGGATGCGCCGCGCGAGCGCGCGCAGGAAGCCCACCTGATAAGCCGCGCGCGCGCCGCCGCCGCTCATCACGAGCGCGACCTCGCCTCCCCTCGCTGCGGCGTCCTCCGTCATGCGGCGCAGCGTAGTCAGTCGGCCGCTCGTCGCGCGCCGCTCGCGCGTACGTTCCGTCTCAAGGCGTCCCGCGCGCGAGCCGAAACGTCCGCGCATCGGGTGCGGGGCTCCGGCCGCGGCGCTACCTACGCGCGCGGGCGGGGGAGCCTGCGACCTCGAAGACTTGGCAACGCTCTTGCCGGCCGACGAAAACTGCGGGTGAGCGATGATGGACACGCAGATGGTGATGTACGAGGAGGATCACAAGAAGATCCTCGTCGTGATCGGTCGTCTGGTGCGGGAAGCGAATGCCAAGGCCGTGTTCGTGGTCGATCGCAACGGCCAGCTGATCGCCGAGGCGGGCGAGGTGCGCGGCCTCGACACCACCAGCCTCGCGTCGCTCGTGGCCGGCTCGATCGCCGCGACCGGCGGGCTCGCGAAGATCATCGGCGAGCAGGACTTCCCGGTTCACTTCCATCAGGGCGTGAAGGACAACCTCCACATCACGATGGTCGCGAACAAGTGGATCCTGGTCGTGGTCTTCGATGAGCGCAGCTCGCTCGGCCTGGTGCGCCTGCGCGTGAAGAAGGCGACCGGCGACATGAACAAGGTGTTCGAGGACCTGAAGAAGAAGGCGGACGCCGACGCCGCCAGCGGCTCGTCGCCGTTCGCCGAGATCACCGACGACGACATCGACAACCTGTTCAACGATTAGGCGGCTGCCGGACCTCCATGTCGTTCATCAACTACTCCTCGCGCGAGATCAACTGCAAGATCGTCTATTACGGTCCGGGCCTGTGCGGCAAGACCACGAACCTGCAGTGGATCTATGCCAAGACCAACCCCGACCTGAAGGGGAAGATGATCTCGCTCGCGACCGAGACCGAGCGCACGCTGTTCTTCGACTTCCTGCCGCTCGCGCTCGGCCAGATCCGCGGCTTCAAGACGCGCTTCCACCTCTACACCGTGCCCGGCCAGGTGTTCTACGACGCGAGCCGCAAGCTGATCCTGAAGGGCGTCGACGGCGTGGTGTTCGTCGCCGACAGCCAGATCGAGCGCATGGAAGCCAACCTCGAGAGCATGGACAACCTGCGCATCAACCTGAAGGAACAGGGTTACGAGCTCGACAAGGTTCCGTTCGTGATCCAGTACAACAAGCGCGACCTGCCGAACGCGGCGCCGCTCGACGAGATGCGCCGCGCGCTGAACGCGCACGGCGTCCCCGACTTCGAGGCCTGCGCGCAGAGCGGAACCGGCGTGTTCGAGACGCTGAAGCACGTCGCGAAGCTCGTGCTGTCGGATCTGAAGCGGCTCGGTCGGTAGTCCCGCGCGCGCAGCGCAGGCGTACACTGCCCGCATGCCGCTGATTCAGGTCGACGGCCGCAAGGTCTACTACGAATCGCACGGCGCGAGCGCGGGCACGCCGCTCGTGCTCGTGATGGGCATGGGCGGCTCGTGCAAGGGCTGGCTTCCGCTCCAGGTGCCCGAGTTCTCGCAGCAGTACCGCACGCTGATCTACGACAACCGCGGCGTCGGCCAATCCGAGGACCCGGGCGAGCCGTTCACGACCGCCGACCTCGCGGACGACCTCGCCGGGCTGCTGCGCGCGCTCGGCATCACGCACGCGCACGTGCTCGGCGCGTTCCTCGGCGGCATGACCGCGCAGCAGTTCGCGCTGCGCCACCCCGACCTGTTAGGGCGACTGGTGCTGGTCGGCACCTACGCGCGGCCCGACGCGAAGCGGCGGCTCTTGCTCGAGAAGTGGCGCGAGATGGCGCGCAGCGGCGTCTCGCCCGGCATCTTCGTGCGCGAGCGGCTGCTCTGGACGCTGCAGGACGAGACGCTCGAGCAGGCGGACCTGATCGACGCGATGTCGGCGAGCTTCCCGGGCGAGGGCGCCACCGCGAGCGGCGACTTGCTCGCGCGCCAGTGCGACGCCTGCCTCACGCACGACACGCTCGACCAGCTGCGCAACATCCCGCATCGCACGCTCGTCGTGTGCGGCCGCAACGACCAGCTGACGCCGCCGAAGCTCCACCGCGAGCTCGCCGACGAGCTGCCGAACGCGCGCCTCGCGACGCTCTACGGCGCGCACCTCGTGATGGCGGAGGCGGCGCAGCAGCTCAATCAGACCGTGCTGCACTTCCTCGCGGAGCGCTAGGACGCCGCCGAGCGCTCGCGGACACCATCGCAACCGCGGCGTAACAGCGGGGTCAGACCCCGCTGTTACGCCGCGGCGATGAGCGGGCATCACCAGGGATGCAGGCGCACCGGCAGGCGCTCGTAGCCCTTCACGAAGTTCGATCGCACGCGCTTCGGTGGGCCGACGACCTCCACTTCACGGAAGCGTGCGAGCGTCTCCTCCCACAGCACGCGCAGCTGCATCTCTGCGAGCCGGCTGCCCATGCAGAAGTGCACTCCGAGGCCGAACGAGAGGTGCTGCCGTGCGTTCGGGCGCTCGATCCAGAGCTCGTCGGGGCGCTCGAACACCCCTTCATCGCGATTCGCCGAGACGTACCACATCACGACCTTGTCGCCGCGGCGGATGCGCTTGCCGGCGAGCTCGGTGTCGCGCGTCGCGGTGCGGCG
>DASTOI010000176.1:0-2068 GCA_035762585.1 Myxococcota bacterium | reverse complement strand
GGCGGCGGGAGCTGAGCGCGACCTCGCCCGCGTGAAATCGCCTGTACGGCCGGCGCTCGCGCTCGCCGTCGCGCTCGCATTCGGCTGCGGCGATTCGGCGACGCTCGGCGTCGCGTCCGGCGTCGGCGCGAGCCCGGCGCTCCCGCCGCCCAATCCCACGCTGGTCCCGACCGTCGACATCGCGCCGGCCGTCGGATGGCGTGCCGGAGTGGCGCCGACGCCTGCGGCCGGGCTGCGCGTCGAAGCGTTCGCTCGGGATCTGGATCACCCGCGTTGGCTCTACCGCTTGCCGAACGGCGACGTGCTCGTCGCCGAGACCAACGCGCCGGCGAAGCGCGAGAACGAGCGCGGGCTGAAGGGCCTCTTGATGCGCCTCGCGATGAAGCGCACCGGCGGCGCCGTGCCCAGCGCGAACCGGATCCGGCTCTTGCGCGACGCCGATCACGACGGGCGCGCCGAGCTCGCGACGGTCTTCCTGCAGGGGCTCCACTCGCCGTTCGGAATGGCGCTCGTCGGCGACTCGCTCTACGTCGCGAACACCGACGCGCTGATGCGATTCGAGTACCGCCGCGGCGCGACGGAGCTGGCGGGGCCGGGCCAGAAGATCGTCGACCTGCCCGCCGGCAAGGTGAACCATCACTGGACGAAGAACGTCATCGCGAGCCCCGACGGCGCGCGGCTCTACGTGACGGTCGGCTCGAACAGCAACGTCGCCGAGAGCGGCCTGAAGCGCGAGCGCGGCCGCGCGCTGATTCTCGAGGTCGATCCCGCGACGCGGAGCGCCACGGTGTTCGCGTCGGGGCTGCGCAATCCGAACGGGCTCGCCTTCGAGCCTCGCACCGGTGCGCTCTGGACGACCGTGAACGAGCGCGACGAGATCGGCAGCGATCTCGTGCCCGATTACCTGACGCACCTCGAGCGCGCCGGCTTCTATGGCTGGCCGTACAGCTATTACGGACAGCACGTCGACGAGCGCGTGCAGCCGCAGCGGCCGGAGCTGGTCGCGAAGGCGCTCGTGCCCGACTACGCGCTCGGCGCGCACACCGCCGCGCTCGGGCTCGCGTTCAACACGATGGACTGCTTCCCGCAGCGCTTCGCCGAGGGCGCGTTCATCGGGCTGCACGGCTCGTGGAATCGGAAGCCGCCGAGCGGCTACGAGGTGATCTTCGTGCCTTTCCGCGAAGGCGAGCCCGACGGCATGCCGCTCGGCGTGCTGACCGGTTTCCTCGACGCCGACGGCAACGCGCGCGGCCGGCCAGCCGGCGTGGCGCTCGACGCCGACGGGGCTTTGCTCGTCGCGGACGACGTCGGGAATGCGGTCTGGCGCGTGTCTCCGGCGGACTCGAGCTGCCGGCGGGTGCGGGACAGCGAGGGTGGAGCGCGGCCACGAGCAAGCAGTGATTGGCGGTGATCGTTACGGGCACCGCGCGCGCGGCGGGGTGTTAGGGAGAGCTGCGGAGCCGTCGGCATCGAGCCGACGTCGCCGCACGCTTCGCGTCGGCGCAGCGGATTGGCTGATTCGGTGGTGCTTGGCGGGTTCGCTACGGGCACTGCGCGCACTCGTGTTCGGGGGTCCCTCGGCGGGTGGTGGAGAAGGGCTGCGAAGCGGTCGGCATCGAGCCGATCGCTTCGCACGCTGACGCGTCGTTTTAACGCGTGGGCGACGCGTCACGTCGCCGGCTCGGTCGTGCGGGGCAGTGGGCTCGCTTGGGGGGTGGAGTGTCGGGCGAGCACGCCGGCACGGGTTGGCGGAGTAGGCTCGCGGCAACTCGGAGCCCTGCACGATGACAGCTCAGTCGGATCGATCTTCTCTCGGTGCGAACCCGCGCATCGAGCGCGACAGCCTCGGGGAGGTCGCGGTGCCGGCGGAGGCTTATTGGGGGGCGCAGACGCAGCGCGCGCTCGAGCATTTCGCGATCGGGCGCGAGCGGATGCCGCACGCGCTGATTCACGCGTACGCGCTGATCAAGCAGGCCGCAGCGGAGGCCAACGCGGCGCTCGGCGAGCTGCCGCCGGCGCAGGCGGAATGGATTCAGCGCGCCGCGCAAGACGTGCTCGACGGGCGGCT
>DASTOI010000175.1:0-5621 GCA_035762585.1 Myxococcota bacterium | reverse complement strand
GCGCCCGTGCTGCTGCTCGACGAGCCCACCGCCGGCCTCGACCTGCGCCACCAGTGGGAATTGCTCGAGCGCCTGCGCGGGCTCGCGCGCGAGCGCGGCCTCGCGGTCATCGTCGCGTTGCACGATCTCGAGCAGGCGGCTGCGCTCGCGACGCGCGTCGCGGTGCTGCAGCGCGGCCGCGTCTACTGCGTCGCGCCGCCGGAGCGCGCGATCGACGCCGAGATGCTGCGCGACGTGTTCCGCGTCGAGGCGCGCGTCGGGCGCGAGGACGGCGCGCTGCGCATCCGCGTGCTCGGGCCCGCCGACCCGATCCGTTCGCTGTGACGAGGAGGAGAACGCTCGTGCTGCAACGCCATCCGCTTCCGAGCTCGTTCCTGAGCTGGCAGGTGAAGCTGCGCGCGTGGACGATGGAGAAGCAGCACGGCGCGCCGCACGCGGGCGTCGCGCCGCTCGTCACCGTGCGCCGGCCCGGCACCGCGCTCGGCGTGTCGAGCCACTCGCTGATCTGCGGGCTGCTTCCGCGCCCCGAGCTGCTGGCCGCGAAGACGGCCGAGTTCCGCGGCCTCTACGACCGCCTCTCGCCGGAGGGCGCGCGCACGCTCTACGACGCCGGCATCGAGTACCTGCGCTGCTATTACGGCGACGCGCGCGACTTCGACGCGAGCTGCGTGACGACGCTGCTGCACGCGAAGTCGCCGGTCGTCGAGGCGCTGCGCGCCGAGCCGGCCTGCTCGTTGCTCTTCTACGTGTTCGACCTGCGCGACCGCAGCGAGATCGGCTCGTTCCGCTGCTGGCAGCTCGACTGCCGCGCGGAGCTCCATGAACGCGGCGACGTGTTCGACAACGTCTATTGGCACAACGCGCTCTTCCACGGGCTCGAGGAGGAGCGCGTCGTCATCCAGTTCATCCATGAGCGTTCCTGGAACACCCAGTTCGGGTCGTTCAGCGCGCTCGGGTCATGAGTTTCGAACGCGGCGGGCAGAGCGAGCGCCGCGTTTCGTCGCAAGCACGCCTCCGGGCCAGCCAGCAGAGATGGGAAGGGAACTTGCTCACCACTCGAACACACGACGAAGAGGAATGCACATGCGACGAATGATGATCTCGGCCTCGGTCTTCGCGTGCGCGCTCGCGATCTGCGGATCCGGCGCGCAGGCGGTGACGCTCCCGTTCAGCGAAGAGTTCGCAACGGACGTGTCTGGTTGGGAGAACAACGCGAACGCGCCGCTCACCTGGGTGGCGAGCGGCGGTCCCGACGGCAGCAGCTTCGCGCAAGCGAGCTTCAACTACTTCGGCTTCTCGAACCCGTTCGGCGGCGGCCCAGTGATCTTCCGCGCCAGCGACTCGGACAACGCGAGCGGCGACGCGTTCGTCGGCGACTGGCTCGCCGCGGGCGTGGCGTCGGTTTCGGCCTGGGTTTACCAGGACACCGGCGTCGACCTGACGTACTTCCTGCGCGTCGCGACCGCGTTCAACTTCCCCGGCGCGGTGATCGCGAATCCGCAGACCGTGCAGTCCGGCGAATGGACGCTGCTCACGTGGGCGATCGATCCGACGAGCGCGCTGTGCACCGGCGAGACGGTGACCTGCGCGCAGGCGCTCGCGACGGTGGGGAACTTCCAGATCGGGACGAGCGCGCCGGCGTCGCTCACGAGCCTGGATCAGGCGTTCACGTTCGGCGTGGACGGTGTCTCGCTGAGCGCGGTGCCCGAGCCGGCCGCGCTCGCGCTGCTCGGCGCCGGCGCGATCGGCCTGATCGGGATGGGCCGCCGCCGCTGAACGGCGGCCTCGGCCGGAGGCGGAGCGGCGAGTCCCCCGCTCCGCCTCCTACTCCCGGGCCGACGCCGCAGCGAGCGGCGCGACGTCCTCGAAGCGGCCGCGCGCGACGATCCGGCCGCCGTCGAGCGCGCACACCTCGTCGGCGTCGCGGACCGTGCTCAGGCGGTGCGCGATCACGAGCACGGCGCGGTCGCGGCCGACGCTGCGAATCGTCGCGACCAGACGCTGCTCGGTCTCCGGGTCGAGCGCGCTGGTGGGCTCGTCGAGGATCAGGAGCGACGCGTCGCGCACGAGCGCGCGGGCGATCGCGAGGCGTTGGCGCTGGCCGGCGCTGAGCGCGCCTCCGCTGCGGCCGAGCGGCGTCGCGAGTTGTTGGGGAAGAGCGCGCACGAAGTCGTCGGCCCCGGCGAGCGCGAGCGCGCGCCAGAGCTCGGCGTCGCTCGCGTTGGGTTTTGCGATGCGCAGGTTCTCGGCGACGGTCGCGTCGAAGAGCTGCGTCTCCTGGAACACGAACGAGATCTGTGCGCGCAACGAAGCGAGATCGGAGTGCGCGAGATCGACGCCGTCCCATGTGATGCGGCCGTCGCTCGGCGCTAGGAAACGCGGGAGCAGGTAGGCGAGCGTGGTCTTGCCGGCGCCCGGCGGTCCGATCAGCGCCGTGACGCGGCCCGGCCGCAGCGTGAGATTCACGCCTTCGAGGACGCGCGCGCCGCTCGGCAGCGAGACCGAGACCGCCTCGAACGCGATCTCGCGCTCGAGCCGAGCGATCGGCGCGCCGCGCGCGGCGTCGCTCTCGCCGGGGAGATCCATCAGCGCGAACACGCGGCCGAGGCCCGAGGCCGCGTCCTGCAGGCGCAGCCAGAGCGCGCCGACGTCGACGCAGACGAAGCCGAGCAGGCCGAAGTACGCGAGCAGCAGCACGAAATCGCCGCGCGAGAGCGCGCCGTCGATCACGAGGCCGCCGACGTGGAAGAACGCGACGGCCGCGATCGCGGCGCCCGGGATGACGCCCGCCGCGAACGCGCCCATGCCGAGCGCGATCTCGCCGCGGTAGCTCGCGAACGCGTGCCAGCTCGCGCGGTCGTAGCGCGCGCGCTCGTGCTCGCCCGCCCCTAATGCCTGGACCGCGAGCACGTTGTGCAGGCCCTCTTCCAGCGTCGCGGTCGCGACGGAGCCGCTCTCCCGCGCGCGCTCGGCGCGGCGCCGCATCGCGGCCGCGAACGGCAGCGTGACGACGAACGCGCCCACGAGCAGCGCAGCGCCGAGCTGCCAGAGCAGCGGATGGGCGCCGAACGTCGCGTTCATCGCGAGCACGACGCAGGCGCCGAGCAGCAGCGAGGTCAGCGGCGAGAGCGCGATGCGGTAGATCGCCTGCGTCAGCGCGGGCGTGTCGTAGAGCGTGCGGAACAGCGCGTCGCCGACGCTCGCGTCGTCGAACGCGCGCAGCGGCAGACGCTGCAGCCGCGCGAACACGGCCGAGCGGTAGTGGTGGTTGAGCCGCTGCGTGAGACGCAGCGTGAACAGCGCGTCGGCGAGGCCGAACAGGCCGCTGCCCCAGCTCGCGCCTTCGTTCGCCTCGTTCTCGGTGCGCGAGGCGCGGTCGAAGCCGCCTGCGAGCTGCGAGTTCGCCTGGCTGCGCTCGGTCGCGCTCATCCCGACCGCGCCGACCAGCGCGGCAAGCGCGAGCTGGAACAGCGCGAGCGCCCTTAACAGCTCTCCGCGCGATCCGGCATGCGGCGCGAGCAGCGCGTCGATGAACGCGGGATGGGGCAGCGGCTGCGCGCCGAGCGGAATGCCCTCGATCACGTGGTCGACGATCAGCTTCACCGGCCAGGGCAGGAGGAGCAGCGGCAGCATGGTCGCGAGCATCAGCGCCGCCTTGATCGCGAACGCGCCCTTCGCGGGCCCGATGTACGCGAACGCACGCGCGAGCAGGCGCAGCGACGAGACCGCGCCTCTCATCGGGCGACGCTCTCGCGCGCGGTTTCGCTCAGCTCCGCCTCGGAGAGCGGCTCGCGCGATGGCGCCGCACCGGCGTCGTGCGCGATGAGCCGCGCGTAGCTCCCGCCGCACGCGAGCAGCTCGTCGTGCGTGCCGGCCTCGGCGATGCGACCGCCTTCGAGCACGAGAATCTGCGTCGCGTGGCGCACGGTCGCGAGGCGGTGCGTCACCAAGAACACGAGCCGGCCATGCGCCCAGGCGCGGAGGTTCTCGAGCACGCGGCGCTCGGTGTCGGCGTCGAGCGACGCGGTCGGCTCGTCGAGGATCAAGAGCTGCGGCTGCTTCGCGAGCGCGCGCGCGAGCGAGATGCGCTGGCGCTGCCCGGTCGAGAGCCGCGCGCCGCGCTCGCCGAGCTCGGTCTCGTAGCCCTGCGGCAGCGCCGAGATGAACTCGTCCGCGCACGCGACGCGCGCCGCCCCGCGCACGGCTTCATCGCTCGCTTCGGGCGCGGCGTAGCGGATGTTCTCGGCGATCGATGCGCGAAACAGCAGGTTCTCCTGCAGCGCGATCGACGTCCGTGCGCGCCAGCTCGCGAGCGTGAACGCGCGTAGATCGACGCCGTCGACCGTGATGCGCCCGGCCTGCGGATCGGCGAGCCGTAACAACAGCGCCATCAGCGTGCTCTTGCCGGCGCCGGTAGCGCCCACCACCGCGATGACGCTGCCCGCGCGCGCCTCGAAGCGCACGCCGGAAAGCACGGGCCGCTCGGGCGAGTACGCGAAGTGGACATCCTCGCAGCGGACGCCGTCGCGCAGCGAGCTGAACTCGCGCGCGCCCGGCGCGTCGCGTACCTCGGGCTCGGTGTCGAGCAGCTCGAACACGCGGTCGAGCCCGATCGCGACGTCCTGCGCGCGGCCGAGCGAGCGGAACAGCTGACGCAGGGACGAGGTGCCGTCGCCGAAGCGCAGCTTCGCGTAGTTGTACGTCGCGAGCGTGAACACGCCGAGGCCGAGCGCGCCGAGCCCGATCGCGTCGAAGCCGCGGATCGGCGTCGCATTCGCCGCGCGCAGCGCGAGCAGCGCGCCCGCGGCGATCAACGCGAGCGCGCACGCCCAGAACAGCGTGACGGCGTACTTCACGAACAGGCCGCGCGCGAGGTAGGCGGCGTCGAACGCGCCGCGGCTCGCCGCTTCGAAACGCGCCTGCTCGAACGCCTCGGCGCCGAACGCCTTGATCACGCGCATGCCGGCGACGGCTTCCTGCACACTCGCCGTGAGCGCACTCTGCGCCTCGCGCGCGGCGCGAAAGCGCACGCGCAGCGCGGGCGCGAAGCGGACGCCGAGCCAAACCACGAGCGGCGCGAGCACGACGAGCAGCGCCGCGAGCTGCCACGAGAACAGCGCGCAGACGGCGAGCGCGAACGCGAAGCGCGCGAGGTTCCCGAGCGGCAGCAGCAACAACAGCTCGACCAGCTGCGTGGCCATCGCGCTGTCCTGCGCGGTGCGATAGAGCGCGTCGCCGATGCGTTGCCGGGCGTGGAAGCGCAGCGAGAGCTGCTGGAGCCGCTCGACCAGCCGCACGCGCAGCAGCTGGTTCACGCGCTGCAGGATCCAGACCTGGTAGTAGTAGAGCGCGAGCGCGAGCGGCGTGAGCGCGACCAGCGCGAGCGCGCCCAGCGCGACTGCGCGCGCGAGGATCGCGCGGCGGTGCGCAGGGCTCGGCTCCGCTTCGAGCGGGAGCCGCAGCCAGTCGGCGGCGAGCGGCGTCAGCGGCTCGCCCTCGAGCGCGCGCGTCCAAACCAGGTCGAACAGGAGCAGCCCGACCGGGAGGAACGCGAGCGCGAGCGCGGCGGAGCCGGCGGCGAGCAGCAGCAGATGGCGCCGCACCGGTCGCAGCAGCGATAG
>DASTOI010000174.1:0-2237 GCA_035762585.1 Myxococcota bacterium | reverse complement strand
TCGAGACGCGCAGCGCGTCGCCGTTCGCGCGCAATCTCGTGTTCGCCTACACGGCCGCGTTCCTCTACGAGTACGACAACCCGGTCGCGGAGCGCCGCGCGCACGCGCTCTCACTCGATCGCGCGATGCTGCGCGAGCTGCTCGGCCACGAAGAGCTGCGCGAGCTGCTCGATCTCGCGGTGGTCGAAGAGACCGAGGCCGAGCTCTCCGGTCGCGCGCCGGAGTACCAGGCGCGCGACGCCGAGCAACTGTTCGACCTGTTACGGCGCGTGGGCGATCTCTCGGCCGACGAGATCGCCGAGCGCAGCGAAGGCGACGCGGCGGCGTGGCTCGCGACGCTGGCGGCGGAGCGGCGCGCGGCGCGCGTGCGCATCGCGAGCGGGGAGCGCTGGATCGTCGCGCACGAAGCCGGGCTGTCTCGCGACGCGTTCGGCGTCGCGCCGCCGGCAGGGCTGCCTTCCGAGTATCTCGAGCCCGCGCCCGACGCGATCGCGAGCGTGGTCGCGCGCTTCGCGCGCCGGCGCGGTCCGTTCGTGACCGAGGACCTCGCGAATCGCTATGGGCTGCCGAGCGCGCAAGCGGCGCTCGTGCTCGCGAGCCTCGAGACGCGCGGAAAGCTCGTCGCGGGAGACTTCCGTCCGGGCGGCAGCGCGCGCGAGTGGTGCGACGCCGAGGTGCTCCAGCAGTTGCGCCGGCGCTCCCTCGCGCGGCTGCGCGGCGAGGTCGCCCCGGTCGAGTCCGAGGCGCTCGTGCGCTTCCTGCCGGAGTGGCAAGGCGTCGGCGCGGGCGGCTCGCTCGCGGACGCGCTCGATCGCCTCGAGGGCATGCCGCTGCCGTGGAGCGAGCTGGAGCGCGCGATCCTGCCCGCGCGCGTGAAGCACTTCGATCCGCGCGCGCTCGACGAGCTGTCGGCGCTCGGCGCGATCGTCTGGATCGGAGCCGGGGCATTAGGGGATCGCGATGGGCGCGTCGCGCTCTACCGCCGCGACCGCGCTGCGCTGCTCGCGGACGCGCCGCTCGTGCCGGAGGAGCTCTCGCCGCTCGCGCAGGCGTTGCTCGCGCAGCTCGACGCGCGCGGCGCGCTGTTCTTCGGCGAGCTGCTCGCGGCGAGCGGCGGCGCCAGCGCGAAGGATGCGCTCGACGCGCTCTTCGAGCTGGTCTGGGCGGGGCTCGCGACGAACGACACCTTCGCGCCGCTGCGCGGGCTCGGTGCGCGCGCGCCGACGCGGCGCGGCGCGCAGCCCGGCGGCGCGGCCGGGCGCTGGTCGAGCGTCGCGCGGCTGCTCGCGGCGCCCGCCGGCGCGATCTCGGACACGCAGCGTGCGCACGCGCGAGCTGGCGTGCTGCTCGAGCGCTACGGCGTGCTCGCGCGCGAGGCGTTCGCGCAGGAGCACTGGCGCGGCGGCTTCGGCGCCGTCTACCCGGTGCTGCGCGCGATGGAGGAGGCCGGCAAAGTGCGCCGCGGCCACTTCGTCGCGGGTTATCAGGGCGCGCAGTTCGCGTACGCCGGTGCAGTCGACCGCCTACGCGCTGCGCGCCTCGGCGAGCGAACCCAAGAAGCAGAGAGCGAGCGCGCCCCGCTGATCGTGCTCGCCGCGTGCGACCCAGCGGTCCCCTTCGGAACGCTGCTGCCGTGGCCGGCGCCGGTCTCGCCGCTCGCACGGCCACGGCGTTCGGTCGGCGCGCGCGTCGCGCTCGCGGACGGGCGCCTGGTCGCGTTCATCGAGCGCGGCGCGCGCAAGCTGTGGACGTTCCGCGACGCAGCCGGCGCGCCGCCGCCGGATGGGATCGCGCGGGCGCTGCGCAGCCTGTTCGCCGACCGCAGCATCTCGGTGCTGCGGCTCGAAGAGGTCGACGGCGAGCCGGCCGCGGAATCGCCGCTCGCCGAGACGCTGCTGCGCGCGGGCTTCCGGCGCGGCTATCGCGGCCTCGAGCTGGAGCGCTCGGCGGCGAGCAGCGCCTGAAGGGGGAGCGAGGGGATGCGCGGGCAACGCACGCGGCGGCGTCACGCACTCGGTGTCCACTGTTCGACTTCGCTCGCCTCACGCGAGGCGAAGCCTCGCGTGGGCTCGCTGCGCGCGTCGCTTCGCGCCGCTTGCTGATGCCCGAGGGCGACACCCTCTTCCGCGCGGCGCGCTGGCTGGACGAGCAGCTCGCCGGCCGCGCGATCGATGCGCTGTGGGTTCGCGGGCGCGGCGTGCTTCCGGGAGGTGTCGTCACCGAGGCGCGCGCGCTCG
>DASTOI010000173.1:0-2265 GCA_035762585.1 Myxococcota bacterium | reverse complement strand
GCTGCGCTGGCGCATCGACCAGTGGAAGAACGCGGGCGATCTGCCGGCCGCGGCGGCCGAGAAGGCGAACGACATCGAGGCGCGCCAGGCGGCAGAGATCTACGCGACTTATCAGCGCCTGCTCGCCGAAGCAAACGCGCTCGACTTCGGAGACTTGTTATTGCTGACGGTCGACCTGTTCGATCGCTATCCGGACGTGCTGCGCCATTACCAAGAGCGCTGGCAGTACCTGCTGATCGACGAGTACCAGGACACGAATCGCGTGCAGTACCGGCTCGTGAAGCAGCTCGCGGCGGTTCACGGAAACGTGTGTGTCGTCGGGGACCCGAACCAGTCGATCTATTCCTGGAGGGGCGCCGACGTCCGTAACATTTTGGATTTCGAGCGCGACTACCCGAACGCGCGCGTGATCAAGCTGACGCGCAACTACCGCTCGACGCAGGAGATCCTCTCGGGCGCCGGCGCGGTGGTCGAGCAGAACCGCGGCCCGAGCCTTCAGCTGAGCGCCGAGCGCGGCGGGAACGGCGCGCGCATCGTGCTCTACGAGGCGCGCGACGAGCGCGACGAGGCGCAGCACATCGTGCGCCGCATCCTCGAGGAGACGCGCGACGGCGGCCGCAAGTACGGCCACTGCGCGGTCTTCTATCGCACGAACGCGCAGTCGCGGCCGATCGAGGAGGAGCTGCTGAAGTACGACGTCCCGTACGTCGTGGTCGGCGGCGTGCGCTTCTACGACCGCGCCGAAGTGAAGGACGTCCTCTGCTACCTGCGCGCGGTCGTGAATCCGGCGGATCTCGCCGCGCTCGCGCGCATCGCGAATCGGCCGGCGCGCGGGATCGGCGACACCACGCTCGAGCGCGCGCAGGAGCTGGCGCGCGCGCGCGGCGTCCCCTTCGAGGAGGGCATGCGCGCGTTCGCCGCGAGCGACGCGGCGGGCCGCGCGCGCCCGAAGCTGCTCGCGTTCCTCGAGCTGATGGACGGGCTGAGGCGCGACGTCGCCGGGCTCTCTCCCGCGGAGGCGATCTCCGAGACGCTGCGCCGCAGCGGCTACCTGCAAGCGCTCGAGCGCGAGAACACGCCCGAGGCGGAGTCGCGGCTCGAGAACCTGCGCGAGCTGGTCGCGAGCGCGGAGGATTTCTCCGCCGACAGCGCCGAGGTCGTCGACGCCGAGCGCACGCCGCTCGAGCGCTTCCTCGATCAGGTCGCGCTGGTCTCCGATCTCGACAGCGCAGAGCTGCGCAGCGACCGCGTCTCCCTGATGACCGTGCACTCCGCGAAGGGCCTCGAGTTCCCGGTCGTGTTCGTCGCCGGGCTCGAGGAGGGCGTGTTCCCGCACTCGGCGGCCGCGCGCGATGGGCGCGACGTCGAGGAAGAGCGCAGGCTCTGTTACGTCGCGATGACGCGCGCGATGGAGCGCCTCACGCTGAGCTACGCGCGCGAGCGGCGGCGCTACGGCCAGCACAGCTTCGGCTCGCCGTCGCGCTTCCTGCGCGAGATCCCGCAGAAGCTGCTCGAGCTGCGCGGCAGCGCGCTGTTCGATCGCGGCGGCGACTCCGAGCGGCCCTCGCGAGTGCGCGAGCAGCGCGGCAGGCATTACGACTACTCCTACGACCAGGGCGGCGCCGACGCCGCGAGCGAGGCCGGCGTGCAGCGCGGCACGCGCCTGCGCCACCCGATCTTCGGCGCCGGCGTCGTGCTCGAGGTGATCGGCCGCGGCGCGGCCCAGAAGCTGCGCATCCAGTTCGACCGCGCCGGCGTGAAGACCGTGCTCGTGCGCTACGCGAACCTCGAGCTCGGCTGACGGCGAGCGCCGCGCATCCGCGTCCGCGCGTGGCAGCCATCACTCGCGTCTGCGGCGCGGCACGCCGATAACGCGCGCATGCTCGAAGACCTGAGACGTGGTGCGGCGTTGGCGGCGCTCGTGCGCGCGGAAGCGCGCGCGGCGCTGCTGCGCTCCGGCCTGCGCTCGGGCCTGTTCGTCGCGCTGCGCGAGTGGACCAGCGTCGCCGCGCTCGTTTCTTCCCAGCAGCTCGACCCGGAGCTCGCCGCGGCATGGCTGGCGGCGCTCGAGGCGCATGGCGACGCCGAGCGCGAGCGCGACGGCTCGCGCTGGCGCCTCGCGGGCCTCGCGCGCTGGCTGCTCGAGAGCGCGGACGGCGACGCGGCGAGCGCCGCGCTCGACCAGAGCGCGTACGGCCACGCGCCCGTGCTCGCGCACATTCCCGAGCTGATGCAGAGCGCGCGCCGGCCGCAGTGGGGCGCGCG
>DASTOI010000172.1:0-2019 GCA_035762585.1 Myxococcota bacterium | reverse complement strand
CGACGGAAAGGCGGACAAGGGCGACGGCAAGACCTTCGAGACCCTTTCGCCTGTCGACGACTCCGTCCTCGCCAAGGTCGCGCGCGGCAACGCTGCCGACATCGACCGCGCGGCGAAGGCGGCGAAGCGCGCCTTCGCGGCCTGGAGCAGGACGAGCGGCGCCGAGCGCAAGAAGATCCTGCATAAGGTCGCCGACGCGATCGTCGCCCGCGCCGACGAGATCGCGCTCGTCGAATGCATGGATACCGGCCAGCCGATCCGCTACATGAGCAAAGCGGCGCTGCGCGCGGCGGAGAATTTCCGCTTCTTCGCCGACCGCGCGCCGAACGCGCAGGACGGACTGTCGCTGATCGCGCCGGGGCAGATCAACTACACGATCCGTCAGCCGATCGGGCCGGTCGGCGTGATCACGCCGTGGAACACGCCGTTCATGCTGTCGACCTGGAAGATCGCGCCGGCGCTCGCGGCGGGCTGCACGGTGGTGCACAAGCCGGCGGAGTGGAGCCCCCTCACCGCCTCGCTGCTTTCCGAGATCGCGCTGGAGGCGGACCTGCCCGCGGGGGTGCTGAACACGGTGCACGGACTCGGCGAGGACGCCGGCCGCGCGCTCACCGAGCATCCCGACATCAAGGCGATCGGCTTCGTCGGCGAATCCGCCACCGGCAGCGCGATCATGGCGCAGGGCGCGACCACGCTGAAGCGCGTGCACTTCGAGCTCGGCGGCAAGAACCCGGTGATCATCTTTGAGGACGCCGACCTCGACCGCGCGCTCGATGCGGCGCTCTTTATGATCTATTCGCTGAACGGCGAGCGCTGCACGTCGTCGAGCCGGGCGCTCATCCAGGCGTCGATCTACGACGACTTCTGCAAGCGCGCCGCCGAGCGCGTGAAGAAGATCAAGGTCGGGCACCCGCTCGACCCGGCGACCGAGATCGGCCCGCTGATCCACCCGCGGCATCTCGAGAAGGTGCTGAGCTATGTCGAGCTCGCGCGCAGGGAAGGCGCGAACGTCGCGGTCGGCGGCGGGCGCGCGGGCGAGGCCGGCAACTACGTCGAGCCGACGCTCTATACGCACGCGAAGAACAGCATGCGCATCGCGCAGGAGGAGATTTTCGGCCCGGTGCTGACAGCGATCCCGTTCGCCGACGAGCAGGAGGCGCTCGCGATCGCGAACGACGTGCGCTACGGGCTCACCGGCTACATCTGGACGCGGGACGTCGGTCGCGCGCACCGCATGGCGCAGGCGCTGGAGGCCGGCATGATCTGGGTGAACTCGGAGAACGTGCGCCACCTGCCGACGCCGTTCGGCGGCGTGAAGGCGTCCGGCGTCGGCCGCGACGGCGGCGACTACAGCTTTGATTTCTACATGGAAACCAAGAACATCGCGATCGCCGTCGAGGATCACAAGATCCCGAAGATCGGCGGGTGAGCGGCATTCGAGGAAGCGAAGTCTGAGGAAGGTACATGGCGGTCAAGCCCCCGGTCTACAATCCACCCTTCAACGTTTTGCGCGTGAGCCACCTGGAGCTCGGCGTCACGGATCTTGCGGCGTCGCGCGCGTTCTACGTCGACTGCCTCGGGCTGCTCGTTACCGACGAGACGAAGGACGCGCTGTATCTGCGCGGCATCGAGGAGCGCAATCACCACTCGATCGTGCTGCGGGAGACCGGCAAGCCGCTCTGCCACGCGCTCGGCTACAAGGTGGCGAGCGAGAAGGACCTCGATCTCGCCGCCAAATGGTTCGAGGCGAAGGGCCTGCCGGCGAGATTTCACGAGGCGCCGTTCCAGGGCCGGACGCTCTCCGCCCGCGACGTACGCGGCATGCCGCTCGAATTCTACGCGAAGATGGAGCAGCGCCCGAGCGCGCTCCAGAAGTACGGCCTGCACCGCGGCGCGCGCATCCAGCGCATCGACCATCTCAACTGCTTCACGCCGGACGTGCAGGCGAGCAACGATTTCTACAACGAGCTCGGGTTTCGGGTGACGGAGTACACCGAGACCGATGATCCAAACCCAAAG
>DASTOI010000171.1:0-2480 GCA_035762585.1 Myxococcota bacterium | reverse complement strand
TGAAGCTCCGAGCCGTCCCGCTGACTCGTGACGAGGCGTTGGCCTTCATCGCGCAGCACCACCGCCACCACGGCCGCCCGGTGTCGTGTCTCTTCAGCGTCGGCGCAGCGCTCGGCGAAACCGTTGTCGGCGTTGCGATCGTCGGGCGTCCCGTCTCGCGCATGCTGGACGACGGCTGGACAGCGGAGCTCGTTCGGCTCTGCACCGACGGCACGACTAACGCCCCGTCGTTCTTGGTGGGCCGGGTGCGTCGGGCGCTGCGGGTGTTGGGCTATCGCAAGCTCTACACCTACACGCTGCCCGAAGAATCCGGCGCGAGCATGCGCGCCGCTGGGTGGCACTGCGAAGGGTTGGCAGGCGGCGGGTCGTGGTCGCGCGAGTCACGGCCGCGCGTCGATAAACATCCCACGCAAGCGAAACTCCGATGGGCGCTCGAGGTGGGCTCGTGACGCCGCGCGCACCCTTCCCCTGGTTCGGTGGCAAGCGCCGCGTCGCTGACGTCGTGTGGCGGGCGTTCGGAGCCGATGTTCCCAATTACGTCGAGCCGTTCGCGGGCTCGCTCGCTGTGCTGCTCGGTCGCCCAGGCGGCGCGGGCCTCGTGATCGGCGAGGACAACGTCCACCGCGATTACTGCCAGTTTTGCGCTGGCGTCAAACCAGGCGCGCTGGTCGCGCCACAGGAGAGCAGCATGGCGAAGAAAAAGACGACGGGATCAAACGGGCATCGAGTCGAGCGCATCGTGCGCACGCTGCGATGCGACCTCACGCCGGACGAGGTCAGCGAGCGCGGCGATCGGGCAGCTCACCTGCTGGCCAAGCGTGACGAAAAGGACGCCGATCGCAAGGCGGCCCAGTCTCAGATGGGCGCGCAAATCAAGGAGCTCGAGTCGGAGCTCCGGCGCGTGTCCACCGAGGTGCGCGACCGAGCAGCGTTCCGCCCCGTCGAATGTGAGGTGCGGTTCGATTACGCGCGCGGTCGCGTGATCACTGTGCGGCTCGACACCGGCGCACAGATCGACGAGCGGCCAATGGAATCTCACGAACGGCAAGCGCCGTTGCCTATCGGGGACGAGGGCGAGACAGAGCCGCAGCCGGTGCACTGATGCGCGCGGCGGTAGCACAGCGCCAGCGATTCGACGTCCGGACCGCGCTTGCGTTCTGCGATTCGACGCTGGCGCGCCCGCCCAAGCGCTCGACGATCGTCCGCGTCGCTGGCGTCGGTCGCTGCGTCGTGCGCTTCGTGCTGCCGCTCGAGCTGTGCCTGCCGACCAATCGCGTGGCGCGTGCCGGCTTCGCCTCGAGCAAGTGGAAGCTCGCCAAGCTCAAGCAAGACTGCTTCCTGGCGATGCTCCTGCAGGCCGGCCGCGCTGACTACCCGCTACGCGGGCGCCCGATGGTTCGCTGCGTCCGCTTCTCGAGCGTCGAGCCTGACCGCTACAACGACGGATTCAAGGTCGCGATCGACCGGCTGCGCGCCAAGCCGGGCGGGCTCGGCTACATCGTGGACGACTCGCCCAAGCACGCGCAGGTCGAGCAGTGGTGGGAGTACGCGCCGCCGGGCAGCGGATGCGGGCTCGTCGAGGTTTGGACGGGGGCGCCGATCGATCTGCAGCCGCGGAGGGCGAGCGCGTGATCGCCGAGCAAGACGCCGCCGCTCTCCGCCGCCGCCTCGCCGCGCTCGAGGCCGCCGTCGCGCAGCACATTCCCCAGCCGCCACCGCCGCGACCTATCACCCGCCCGCTCACGGTATCGCAGCGCACTGTGCTCCGCGCGATCGTGGTGCTCACCGAGCGGTTCGGCATGCCGCCCACGCTGCGCGAGATCGGAGCCGAGGTCGGGATTCGGTCAACCAACGCCGTGACCGATCACCTGTTTAGTCTCGAGCGCAAAGGCGCTTTGGAGCGCGCAAACCAGAAGGCTCGAGCGCTCCGCGTGACGGCGTTCGGGCTCCAGCAACTCGGCCTCTTGCACAAGCCCCCGACGCCCGGCGCGTTCATCGACGTGATCGCATGCGGCGCGGGGCACGAACGGCTCGAGGGCGCGCCGTGCGCCATGTGCGCGCTCGAAAGAAAGGACTTCGAAGCATGAACGACGGCATCCGAATTGTGGACGTGATCGATTTGGTGGCGGAGCAATGCGGCTTTACGCGCGAGCAGATACTCAGCCGGCACCGCTACCAGGCGCTGACTCGGGCGCGCCAGTGGGCGATGCACATTGCGCGCGACGAGGGTCGCTGGTCGTTCCCCGATATCGGGCGCGCATTCAATCGCGACCACACAACCGTGATGGCGGCGTGCGGCAAGATCGCTGGGCGCGTCGTGCGAAATGACGACCGCGAATTCTGGCGCGTGTGGGATGCATGGCAAGAGCGCAAGCAACGGTTGACGCGGCTGCCTGACGTCGTGCCCGTTCGCTATCGCGTCGACGTCGAGAGCGCGGAGCGGGTGGCGTGAAAAGCTTGGACTCGAACCCCGGCGACGA
>DASTOI010000170.1:0-2575 GCA_035762585.1 Myxococcota bacterium | reverse complement strand
CTACACCGGCTACGAGTGGCGCGCGACGCTGACGCTCGGCGAGGTGAAGTGGCAGCAGGTGCTTCAGGCAGTCGAGTTCGACTCGCCAGTCCTGGTGGGCCGGATGTACGAGCGGGACCATCACGAGCTCGGGATCGACCTCGATGCATTCCATCAGCGAGCGCACATGACGCGTTCTTTCAAATGGGCCGACGCACCCGACGGCACCCTCGGCAGTGCACGCGTGGGGCGCATTTCGATCGATCCGCCATATCAGGTCGCACGGGTTGGCGACGGAGGCGGCCCGATTCCCAAGGAGCTTGCGGCGTTCGACGCGGTCGCGTGGAGCAACGGCCCAGACGGAAAGCCCGAGACCGCCGACGACGTGCGCATCGGCGCCGTCCCCGCGACCTGGCGCGTCGAGCCGTGGGACGAGCGCGCGCGCGAGGATCGCGACGTCGAGTTCGCGGGGAAGTTCGAGGATCCGAACATCGGCGTCTTCACGCCCGGCGACGCGGGGCCGAATCCCGCGCGCAAGTACGGCACGAACAACGCGGGCAACCTGAAGGTGATTGCGACGGTGAAGGACGGTGAGCGCGAGCTCACGGGCGAGGGGCACCTGATCGTCACGGTGCAGCGCTGGATTCACTCGCCGATTCCCTGAGAAGTCGCGGGCGCGTAGAGGAGCGAAGCGAGGATGCACGGCGCGGTCGAGCTCGTTCCGCACAACCTTCACCGCGTCGCGGTGGACGGGCGCGAGCTCTTGTTCCACGTGCCTACGACGAGCCTGTTCGAGCTGGATGCGCCGGCGCGCGACGTGCTCGATCTCGTCGCGGCGGCGCCGCTGTCGCTGATGACGCTGCAAGAGAAGCTTTCTTCGCGACACGACGCGCGTGCGGTCGCCGAGGCGATCGCGGAGCTCACGGCGTGCGAGGTGCTGCGCGATTCGCGCGCCCACGCCCGCGCGCCAGCGGCGAAGAAGCGCGTCACCTCGTTCCCGCTCACGACCGTCGTCCTCAACGTCGCGACCGGCTGCAACCTCGCGTGCGGCTACTGCTTCAAGGAAGACCTGACGAGCGTCGCGAAGAGCGAGGTGATGGACTTCGCGACCGCGCAGGCGGCGATCGAGATGCTGCTGCGCGAGTCGCCCGGGCGCGCCCGTTACAACGTGGTCTTCTTCGGCGGCGAGCCGTTGACGCAGATGCCGTTGCTCGAGCGCGTCGTCGCGTGGGGGGAGGAACGTTTCGCCGAGGCGGGCGCGCGCGCCGACTTCTCGCTGACGACGAACGCGACGCTGATCACCCCGCGCATCGCCGATTGGCTGAACGCGCACAACGTCGGCGTCGCGGTCTCGATCGACGGCCCGCGCGCGGTGCACGACCGCCACCGCACGACGCGCAGCGGACGAGGCAGCTACGGCGCGGTCGCTTCGAAGGTGCGCTTGTTACGCGAGCGCTACCGCGCGCGTCCGCTCGGCGCGCGCGTCACGCTCGCGCGCGGCACGACCGAGGTCGGCGAGATCTTCGATCACCTCTCGCGCGAGCTCGGCTTCGACGAGGTCGGCTTTGCGCCCGTTACAGCGGGAGACGACGCGCGCTTCAACCTGAGCGAGCCCGAGCTCGACGCGGTGTTCGACGGCTTCCGCGCGCTCGGCGACGAGCTGGTCGTCGCCGCGCTGCGCGGCGAGAAGCTCGGCTTCTCGAACCTGCTCCAGCTTCTGAGCGACCTCTACTACGGCACGAGCAAGTCGCTGCCGTGCGGCGCCGGCTACTCGCTCGTCGCGATCGATCATCAGGGCGGCGTGAACCTCTGCCACCGCTTCACCGGCTCGCAGCTCGGCACGTTCGGCGACGTCGCGCACGGCCTCGCGCGCCCCGAGCTGAGCGCGTTCCTCGAGCGCCGGCTCGACAAGTCGGGCGTCGACTGCGCGACGTGCCGCATCCGCAACCTGTGCTCAGGCGGCTGTTATCACGAGAGCTACGCGCGCTACGGCGACCCGATCCGCCCGACGCTCCACTACTGCGACCGCATGCGCGCGTGGATCGATTATGGAATCTCGGCCTACGCGCGGATTCTCAGCGCGAAGCCGGAGTGGTTCTCGCGAACTCTCGCGCCGCGGAGGGCGACGTCATGAAGCACTTGAAGCCGCTGAACGGGAAGGCCGCGCAGACCGAGGCGGCTGCGCGCGAAGGCAAGCTCGAAGAGGTCGTCGCGATGCAGACCGTTGCCGGCTGCTCCGCGACGACCGACCCGGGCTGGGAAGTCGACGCGTTCGGCGGCGTTGGCGGCCTCTGCCAGCCAATGGAGGCGGATCTCTACGGCTGCGCCGATCCATGCTGGTGGCCGGCGCAGGTGCCGGACGTCGCGAACTCGTACCCGGACTGGACGAAGGGCGCGGACTCGGCCGGGCGCGACTGGCGCAAGCTCGGCCCCGTCTTCCCGGGCGACGAGTGATGGGCGAGCTGCGCCGCGCTGCGTGCGCCGCGCTGGCGCTCGGCGCGCTCGCCTGCGCCGGGGCGCCGGGCGGTGCGCCTCCGAAGTCGGCCGCCGTGCCCGGCGGCGGCGACTTCATGGTGCTCGCGAACCGGCCCAACTT
>DASTOI010000169.1:0-4956 GCA_035762585.1 Myxococcota bacterium | reverse complement strand
GCCGGCGTGCACTTCGCGATGGAGTTCTTGCCGCAGCAGAATCGGCGCGTGGCGGGCGACAGCGTGCCGGAGGCCGAATCGATCCTCGCGACGGGCAAGCACGTCGTGATCCTCGGCGGCGGCGACACGGGCTCCGACTGCATCGGCACGTCGCACCGCCACGGCGCGAAATCCATCACGTCGATCGAGCTGCTGCCTCGCCCGCCGGAAGGCCGGCACCCCTCGGAGCCGTGGCCGAGCGCCAAGAAGTACTACTTCAGCGTGTCGAGCTCGCATGCGGAGGGCGGCGAGCGGACTTACGCGCTCGCGACCAAGCGCCTCAGCGGAAGCGACGGGCGCGTCGAGAAGCTGCACGCCGTGCGGGTCGAGTTCGATCGGGATGCGCTCGATCGGCCGTTGATGAACTCCCTGCGCGAGGTCGGAGACGAGTTCGAGATTCCCGCCGACCTGGTGCTGCTCGCCATGGGCTTCGTCGGCCCCGTGCAGGACGGGCTCGTAAAGAGACTCGGCGTCGCGCTCGATCCGCGCGGGAACGTTCGCGCCGACCTGAAATCCTTCGCGACCAGCGAGCCCGGAGTATTCGCCGCGGGGGACTGCCGTCGCGGGCAATCGCTCGTCGTCTGGGCGATCTGGGAGGGTCGCGAGGCGGCGCGTGCAGTCGACACGTATTTGGCGGGCGGCTCGCGGCTCCAGTCGCGCCACGCGTTCGTCTAGGCGGGGCATCGCCCAGAATGCGCGCGCTCGGTGGCTCGGCTCCGACGGAAGCGAACGCATCGACACGGCCTCGGACACGGCCGACCGTGTTACGATCGCCCCATCTGGAGGCCGCCGATGAGCGATCGCGCAGCCCGCTCCGAGGGCTCGCAGTTCGAGCGTCTCGAAGCGTTGGTGCGCTCGCTCGTCGATCGGCACCGCGCGCTGAACGCCGATCGCAAGCAGCTGCGCGAGCGGGTCGCGCAGCGCGACGCGCGGATCCGCGCCCTCGATGCCCGGCTGGTGCAATCGAACCAGTTGCGGCGCGACGCGGCGAAACGGATCGACGAGCTCGCGGCCCAACTCGACCGTGTTGAGGCCGAGCTCGCGCGCAGGCTCTCGGGGAGCGGGAGCGCGGAATGAAGCCGGCGCCGAAGAAGACGGTGCAGGTGAAGATCCAAGGCCGCGCGTACAAGATCCGCGCGGACGGCGAGGCGAACGCCGCCAGCGTGAACCGGGCAGCCGCCATGCTCGACGAGACGATCGAGCGGGTGCGGATTCGCGCGGGCACGGTGGACAGCGTCGATGTCGCCGTGCTCGCGGCGCTCAACGTCGCGAACTCGCTCGTCCTCGAGCGGGAGACACGCAGCGCGCCGGCCGTCTCGGACGCGCGCGTCGCGGCGCTGATCGAGCTCATCGAGTCGGCGCTGGCCTCGGGCGGAGCCGGCGCGAGCTGAGCATCCGCGAGGCCAAGCGTGCGCTGCGGCGCGAGCTGCTGCGAGCGCGTCGCGCGCTCACGCTCGCGCAGCGCGAGGAGGGCGCGCGCAGGGTCAGCGAGCACGTCGCGGCATGCGCGGAGCTCGAGCGCGCCGAGCGCGTCGCGCTCTACGCAGCGTTGCGCGACGAGCTGCCGACTTCGCATCTGATCGCGCGCGCGCTCGCGGCCGGCAAGCAGCTGCTCTGGCCGCGCGTGAACGCGAGCGGCTCGCTCGAGCTCGCCGCTGCTGCGCCCGGCGAGCTCGTACCGGATGCGGCGGGCTTTCTGGCGCCGCCTCTCGATCGGCCGGCGCTCTCGCTCGCACCCGGAGACGTCGTGATCGTGCCCGGTGTCGGATTCACGCGCGCGGGCGACCGGCTCGGGCGCGGCGGTGGGCATTACGACCGCTTGCTCTCGCGCAGCCCAGCGACGTCGATCGGCGTCGCGTTCGATATACAACTCGTCCTCGAGCTGCCCACGGAGCCGCACGACCGCGGCGTCGACCTCGTGGTGACGCCGGGCGGCGTGTGGAGGAGAGCGCAGTGACGGAGCTGGGTCGAGAGGTCGAGCGGCAAATCGCGCGCATGAGGCTCGGCAGCGTCGACTTCGTCGGGGAAACCGAGCTGCGCGTGCGCCTCTCGGAAGCGCTGCGCGAGCGCCGCCCGCTGCGCGTGAAGCTGGGCATGGATCCCTCGGCGCCCGACCTCCACCTCGGCCATACCGTGGCGCTCGAGAAGCTGCGCATTTTCCAGGGGCTCGGGCACACGCCGATCTTTCTGATCGGCGATTTCACCGCTCGCATCGGGGACCCGACCGGCAAGAAGAAGACGCGACCGCCGCTCGACGAGGCTGCCGTGCAGGAGAACGCGCGCACGTATGTGGAGCAGGTGCGGCGGGTGCTCGACGTCGAGCGCGCCGAGATTCGCTTCAACAGCGAGTGGATGGAGCGCTTCACGCCGGCGGACTTCGTGCGCCTGTGCTCGCGGTACACCGTTGCGCGCATGCTGGAGCGCGACGACTTCGCGAAGCGGCTGCGCGACGAGGTGCCGATCTCGATTCACGAGTTGTTATATCCGCTCGTGCAGGCATACGACTCCGTCGCGCTGAAGGCGGACGTGGAGCTCGGTGGGACCGACCAGCTCTTCAATCTGCTGGTGGGACGCGAGATTCAGAAGGACTACGGCCAGCGCCCGCAGGCGGTGATCACCCAGCCGCTGCTCGTGGGGCTCGACGGGCGCGAGAAGATGTCCAAGAGCCTCGGCAACACGATCGGAATTACCGACGCGCCCGCGGATGCGTTCGGGAAGACGATGAGCATTCCAGACGCCGCGATCGTCGAGTGGGCGAAGGTATTAGGGTTCGGCGCGTGGACGGATCTCGAGCAGCGGGCGTCCTCCGGCGAGGCGCCGATGGCGTTGAAGCAGGAGCTCGCGCGGCGGATCGTGACGCGCCTTCACGGCGACGCCGCGGCGGCGCAGGCGGCGGATCACTTTCGCCGGGTCGTGCAGGGCGGCGAGCGCCCGTCGGAGCTCCCGAAGATCGAGCTTCCGGGCGCACCCGACGGAGTCGGCCTTCTCGACGCCCTGCGCCTGGCGTTTGCGTTGGCCTCGAATGGCGAGGCGCGGCGCCTCGTCGCGCAGGGGGCAGTTCAAATCGATGAGCGCGTGGAGCGCGACGCCGCTCGTAGGCTCGGACAGGGCGTCTATCTCGTCCGCGCCGGAAAGCGGAGGTTCGCGAAGGTCGTCATTGGCGGCTGACCCCGCGGGAATTTCAGGAAAAATCGATCCGCTCTCCTTGACGCTCAATCTCTTCCGACTAATCTGCCGCTCCCGCTGACGCCGCCGGATCTCTTCTCCGATCGGCAACAGCGAGCGGATCCCCTCCTTGGGGCTCCTTTTGTCCGAACGATCCGGAACAGATCAATCGGGCTTTGCTCGGTCTTTGAAAACCGAATGACGTGCAGGATCGAGCGGGCTCGTCCCGCTCGGTGCGAACGGGCAAACGTCAAATGAATGACGGCTCTCTCGCTTCGGCGAGGGAGCCGTGTCCGAACAACGGAGCGAGGCACTTCGGTGCCCGCTCTGTGCCAAGTTCAAACTGGAGAGTTTGATCCTGGCTCAGAACGAACGCTGGCGGCGTGCTTAAGACATGCAAGTCGTGCGAGAAAGCTCCTTCGGGAGCGAGTAAAGCGGCGCACGGGTGAGTAACGCGTGGGTAATCTGCCCGAAGGTCTGGGATAACTCCGGGAAACTGGGGCTAATACCGGATGAGACCACGCTGTCTGCGGACAGCGCGGGAAAAGGTGGCCTCTGCTTGCAAGCTACCGCCTACGGATGAGCCTGCGTCCCATTAGCTAGTTGGCGGGGTAACGGCCCACCAAGGCAGAGATGGGTAGCTGGTCTGAGAGGACGACCAGCCACACTGGAACTGAGACACGGTCCAGACTCCTACGGGAGGCAGCAGTCGGGAATTTTGGGCAATGGGCGAAAGCCTGACCCAGCGACGCCGCGTGAGGGATGAAGGCCTTCGGGTCGTAAACCTCTGTCGGAAGGGACGAAAGGCCCTCGAGCGAATAGGTCGAGGACTTGACGGTACCTTCAAAGGAAGCGCCGGCTAACTCCGTGCCAGCAGCCGCGGTAATACGGAGGGCGCAAGCGTTGTTCGGAATTACTGGGCGTAAAGCGCGTGTAGGCGGCCTGACAAGTCGGGTGTGAAATCCCGGAGCTCAACTCCGGAACTGCATCCGATACTGTCAGGCTCGAGTCTCGGAGAGGACGGCGGAATTTCCGGTGTAGAGGTGAAATTCGTAGATATCGGAAGGAACACCAGTGGCGAAGGCGGCCGTCTGGACGATGACTGACGCTGAGACGCGAAAGCGTGGGGAGCAAACAGGATTAGATACCCTGGTAGTCCACGCCGTAAACGTTGGGTGCTAGACGTCGGGGGTATTGACCCCTTCGGTGTCGAAGCTAACGCATTAAGCACCCCGCCTGGGGAGTACGGCCGCAAGGCTAAAACTCAAAGGAATTGACGGGGGCCCGCACAAGCGGTGGAGCATGTGGTTCAATTCGAAGCAACGCGCAGAACCTTACCTGGGCTTGACATCCGCGGAACCTCTCGGAAACGAGAGGGTGCCTTCGGGAGCCGCGAGACAGGTGCTGCATGGCTGTCGTCAGCTCGTGTCGTGAGGTGTTGGGTTAAGTCCCGCAACGAGCGCAACCCCTGCCAATAGTTGCCACCAGTCAGGCTGGGCACTCTATTGGGACTGCCGGTGTTAAGCCGGAGGAAGGTGGGGACGACGTCAAGTCCTCATGGCCTTTATGCCCAGGGCTACTCACGTGCTACAATGGCCGGTACAAAGGGTTGCCAACCCGCGAGGGGGAGCCAATCCCAGAAAGCCGGTCTCAGTTCGGATTGGAGTCTGCAATTCGACTCCATGAAGGCGGAATCGCTAGTAATCGCGGATCAGCATGCCGCGGTGAATACGTTCCCGGGCCTTGTACACA
>DASTOI010000168.1:0-10818 GCA_035762585.1 Myxococcota bacterium | reverse complement strand
GACGAGGTGCGCGCGCTGCTCGCGCAGCAGCACGGCGTCGAGTGGCTGGTGGCCGCGCTGCTCTATGGATCGGGGCTACGGCTGCTCGAGACGCTCACGCTGCGCGTGAAGGACGTCGACTTCGGGCGGCGGGAGCTGCGGCTGCGACAGGCGAAGGGCGACAAGGACCGCGTCGCACCGCTGCCGGACGTGACGTCGCCGCCGCTTCGCCACCAGCTGCTCGCTGTTAGAGCGCTGCACGGCCGCGACCTCGCCGCGGGCTTCGGCGCGGTCGCGCTGCCGAACGCCCTCGATCGCAAATACCCGAGCGCCGCGCGCGAGTGGGCATGGCAGTGGGTCTTCCCCGCGACGCGTCGTTATTACGACCCCGCCGCGAGCTGCGAGCGCAGGCATCACCTCCACGCGACGGTGCTGCAGCGCGCCGTCAAACGCGCGGCGTCCGCCGCGGGCCTCGCGAAGCGCGCGAGCTGCCATACGCTGCGCCACAGCTTTGCGACACATCTCCTCGAAACGGGTACCGACATCCGCACGCTGCAGGAGCTGCTCGGCCACGCCAGCGTCGCGACGACGATGGTCTACACGCACGTGCTGAAGCGCGGCGCGAGCGGCGTCCGGAGCCCCCTCGACTTCGAATGAAGTCTCCTCTCGATGGCAGGCACGGTTCTTGGACTCGAGGCTCAGTCCCTGCGCCGCTTGCTCGAGGTCTCCGCCAGCTCGCACCACTCCGCGTTTCCGAGCGGCGTCTCGGGCGCGAGCATTCGCGCGATGCCGCGGTGCGTAACAACCAGCACCCGCGCTCGGCCGTGCTTCGCGCGAAGCGCGGCGAGCGCGCGCTGCGCCCGCGCGCGCAGCATCGCGTTCGACTCGCCGCCGCCGGGACGCGCGTGCTCTTCGTGCGCGCGGAAGTGCGCGTAATCCTCGGGCCAGCGCGCTGCGATCTCTTCGTGCGTGAGTCCGGTCCACGTGCCGATGTCGCGCTCGCGCCACAGCGGCTCCCGCTGGACTGCGAGGCCGAGCTGTTTGCCGACGATCTCGGCGGTCTCGAGCGCTCGCGCGAGATCGCTGGCGACGACTCGCTCGAAGCCGAGCCCGGCAGCCGAGAGGCGCACCGCCACGGCCTGCGCCTGCTCGAGGCCGAGCGCGCTCAGGGAAGGGTCGCCGTGGCCCTGCCAGCGGCCGACCGCGTTCCATTCGGACTGCGCGTGGCGCAGCAGAACGATGCGGCTCACGCTGCGCTCACCGCGGTCACCTTCGTCGGCGCGCAGCCGACGCGCTCGCCCACTCACTCGAGCGTTCGCTCAAAGCTTGGCCGCAGCGTCGACTAGCGGGGCGACGCGATCGAGCTTCCGCAACAAGTCGTCCAGCGAGCGCGCCGCAACGGACGGGATCAGCTGGTCGACGCCCGCTTCGGCGAAGCGCGCGAGCGTGTCGGGCGTGAGCGGCTCGCGCCAATTCGGCGTCGCGAACACGCGCAGCTCGCTGCGCTTCCGCCCGGCCGCCGCGAGGCGCCCGTTCAGCTGCGCGAGCCGCTCGCGCGCGGCCTCGGGCGTGAGATTGAAGCCGTACCAGCCGTCGCCCACTTCGGCGACGCGCGCGAGCGCGGCGTCGCTCTCGCCGCCGAACAGGATCGGCGGATTCGGCTTCTGCACGGGCTTCGGGAACTGCCGGCACGCGGGCAAGTCGTAGAACTCGTCCTTGTACTGCGAGACGTCGTCGCGCCAGAGGGTGCGAAGCACGTTCACGTAGCTGCGCGTGCGATCGCCGCGGCGCGCCCACGGCACGCCGAGCGCGGCGAACTCTTCGCGGAGCCAGCCGACGCCGACGCCGAGGTCGACGCGGCCGCCTGACAACCAATCGAGCGAGGCGACCGACTTCGCGGTGTAGACCGGATTGCGCTGCGGCACGAGCAAGACGCCGGTGCCGAGGCGGATGCGCTTGGTGGCGCTCGCGAGGAACGAGAGCGCGACGAACGGCTCGAGCGGGCCCATGTCCGGCGCGCCGCCGATCTTCCCGTCCTGCGTGTACGGGTACTTCGACGCGTATTCGTCGAAGAGCACGACGTGCTCCGGCGCCCAGAGCGACGCGAAGCAGCGTTCCTCGACCGCGGCGCCGAGCGCGTGCACGTACTCGGGCGTAGCGACGGGAGAGCTGGCGGGGGCGATCACTCCGATCTGCATGGGGGCCTCCGGTTCGCGAGACGGAACCGCGGCGCGCGCGACCGTGCAAGCCGCGAGCTCGAACTGCCCGCGCCCGGCGTGCGTGTCATGCCGGGCAGCGCTGGATCTGGGAGTCAGCATGCGAAAACCCGAGTCGGCTCTCGCGCGACATCCCGCTCTCTTCGCCGGCGAGCTCGCCGCGTTCGCGTCGATCTTCTGGGCGGATCCTTGGCTGCCGCTCTCGAAGACGCCGTTCTTCTTCGCGGTCGCGTGGCTCTCGCTCTGGCTGCGCGGCGTCACGTGGCGCTCGCTCGGCTTCGCGACGCCGCGGTCCTGGCCGCGCGCGCTCGCGCTGGGCGCTGCGGCGGGCGTCGCGATGTTCGCGCTCGAGTTCTTCGTCACGCAGGAGCTGCTGTTCGCGCTGACCGGCGAGTACCCGGATCTGCACGAGTTCGACGCGCTGGTCGGGAACCTTCCGCTGCTGGTGCTCCTGCTCGCATTGAACTTCGTGTTCGCCGCGCTCGGCGAGGAGCTCGTCTGGCGCGGCTACGCGCTCTCGCGCGTCGCGGAGTCGTTGGGGAGCTCGCGCGTTGCGTGGGTCGCGGCGCTCGTGCTCGTGAACGTCGGCTTCGGCCTCGCCCATCTCTATCAGGGCGAGACGGGCGTCGTCGAGACCACCATCGCCGGCGTGCTGCTCGGCGCGCTCTACCTCGCGAGCGGGCGCAACCTCGTGATCCCGATGGCTGCGCACTTCATGTCGAACACGATCGACTTCATCGTGATCTACGTCGGGTGGTATCCGGGCGTGGGAGCATGACGCCCGAGCCGGGCGAGCGCTGCGCTCAAAACACCAGCGGTGGGTTCTTCCGCGCCAGCACGCCGTCGTAGCGGTCGCGCAGGCGCGCCTCGCTCTCGGGTGTGGTGGGCAGGATGTAGTAGTCGCCGCGCACGATGCCCTGATAGGCGTGCTCGGCGACTTCCTCCGGCGTGGTCGCCTCGAACGCGCGGCCCTGAGAAGCGGCGAACTGCTTCAGCATGTCGAGCGTGACGGGCGGCGCGACCTGCGCCGTCTCGCGCGCGAACTCCGCCGGACGGTTCCGCTTCGCGTCGAAGATGTTCGACGCGACGATGTGCGGGCCCGGGTAGAGCACGTGCGCCTGCAGCTTCGCGCGATGCATCAGGAGCTGGAGGTGCAGCGTCTCGCTGATCATCGAGACGGCGGCCTTGCTCGCGCTGTAGCTCGGCGTCGTCGGCACGACGACCAGCCCGCCGTTCCCCGACGAGGTGTTGACGACGTGGCCCGGCTCGCCGTGCGCGAGCATGCCCGGCACGAACGCCTTGATGCCGTGCACGACGCCGAACACGTTGACCGCGAACACCCAGCGCCAGTCCGAGAGCGGCAGCTCCCAGATCGGAACGTCCTCGTGCGCGCCGACGCCGGCGTTGTTGAAGAGCAGGTGCACGTGGCCGTGGCGCGCGACGATCTCGCGCTCCGCGGCCTGCACCGACTCGAGCTTCGTCACGTCGCACACGACGCCGGAGACTTCGGCGCCGCCCTCGCGCAGCGCCGCAACAGCTGCAGCCAGCGCCTTCTCCTCGACGTCGAGCAGCGCGATCCGCGCGCCGGCGCGCGCGAAGCGAGCGCCGAGCGCACGGCCGATGCCGCTCGCGCCGCCTGTGATGACGGCGAGCTTCCCTGAGAGTTCGGTCATCGCGTCAGCACGTCCGCTCAGATCTCGATTCCAATCCCGGACGCGTCGTCGTAGCGGCCGTGCAGGAACGGCAGGAACCAGTCGCCCGGAATCGAGCGCAGCACTTTGCCGTTGCTCTGGCTGCCGCCCTCCTCGTACTCGCAGCGCACGAGCCGCTTCACCGGAATGTCCGCGACCGGATCGAACGGCGATTCGCCGAGCGTGAGCTCGCCGCCGTCGATCTGCCACGCGCCCGAGTGCTTGTGGCGCCACTCGAGCCGCACGAGCAGCGGGTCGCCATCGAGCGCGCGCCCGCTCTCGCAGCTCGGCGACGCCTTCACGCAGTAGCCGTACTCGACGAACTCACGCGCGCCGAGCGCCGCGCCCACCGTGCCTCGCACGCTCAGATACGTGGCGCCCATCCGCGAGACGCTCGCGGAGACGCTCGTGCCGTCCTTCGCGAACGCGATCTGCGCGATCTTCTTCGGCTCGCCGTAGGTCTCACGGCCACCGATCACCGCCTGCTCGGTCGTCATCGGCATCGTGACGAGGTACTTGCCCTCGACGCCGTCGTAGCGGGCCGTCACGCCGACGATCGCGGAGCCGATCTCGAGCGTGCGTTCCGGCGAGACGTGCATCGCGACGTGCGAGAACGTCACGCCGATCTCGGGCCGCGCGAGCTCGAGCGGCTTCGGCAGCAGCGCGGCCGCGATGCGCGGGTCGGTCTCGTAGATGCAGCGAATCGAGCGCACCGTGCTCGGCAGGAACTCGGGGTTCGCCTCCTGCGCCTGCTTGATCTGCGCGAGCGTGCGGACGTAGCGGAGCTTGGCCATGCGATCTCCTGTGTGGGGACGTTCTTTGAGAAACTAAGTAACCGGGTCAGGGCGTTCCGAAGTTTCTCAACTTCCTAAAGAACGTCCCCGGAAAAGAGCTTCTTCTCGGGGCCGATGCGGGCGACGTGCGGAGCGAGCTTCTCGACGTCGAAGCCGTAGAAGCGTGCAGCGTTGCCACCGAGCATCTGCGCGATCTCGGGCTCGGGTAGCCCCCGGAACGTCTCGAGCTGCTGCTCGCGCGTCAGCGGCCACGAGCCTTCGGGGTGCGGGTAGTCGCTTCCCCACGCGATGTTCGCGACGCCGATCTCGGCGCGCAGCTCGGCCTCGCGTCGCGGCATGCACGAAGCGCCGATCAGCACGTTGCGCGCGAAGTACTCGCTCGGCTTGCTCTTCAGGTGACTGCGATAGTCGCCGAGCTTCTGCGCGTAGTGAGTCACCTCGTAGCGATGATCGAGCAGGCCCAGATACTCGGGCGCCCAGACGCTCGTGCCCTCGGTGATCGCGACCTTGAGCCGCGGGAAGCGCTCGAACGCACCGCCCCAGATCATGAACGTCAGCGGCCGCACGTTCCACCACGCGACCTCGCTCACGTAGATGCCCATCGCGCCCGGTCCCACCGGCGCGCTGCCGAGCGGCGCCGGCCCGAAGAAGTCCTCCATCGGCGAGGGGCCCGAGTGGAAGTTGATGACGACGTCGAGCTCCTGGCACGCGGCCCAGAGCGCGTCGTACTTCGGGTGGTGATAGGGCGCGTGCTTGCCCCACATCACCGGAATCATGATCGACGAGAGCCCGTGCGCGCGCGCCCAGCGCACCTCGTGCACGGCGCGCTCGACATCCCAGAGCGCCGGCACGATCGCGACGCCGACGCGCCGCTCCGGCGCCATCGCCACCAACTCGGCGAGCCACCTGTTGTGGGCGTGCGCGCCCGCCCACTGCAGCTCCGGCACGACGTTTTCGGTCGGCAGCCCGAGCGCGGCGCCGAACGGCGGCGAGTTCATCTCGGTGATGCCGTCCGGGAAGATCACCTCGCCGGCGATGCCGTCGGCGTCGAGCACTTCGCTGCGCGCGTCGTGATCCCACGCGCCGGAGAGCGCGCGCTCGCGGCCGCGCCGCCAGTCCGCGTTGATGTCGGCGATCAGGAATTGCCGCTCCGCCGCGCGCGTCATCTCGATCTGAATCGGCAGCGCTTGATCGAACGCGGCGCGGTACTGCCGATCGAGGTAGTCGCGGTACCTCTCGGGCGGAAGGCCCGCGTGACAGTCGGACGAGATCACCAGAAAGCGATCGTTCGCGGTCTTCATACGCGCCTCACGCTGCCGGCTGCGAGTAGAACTGGCGCGCCCACTTCCGGAACTCGGCGAGATAGGTGTCGGCCTCGCACAGAACGGGGCGCGCGCGGTGCACCTTGTTCGTCCAGATCGGGAGATCCTGCTGCACGCCCTGCGTCAGCCCGGTCATGAACTCCTCGCCGAAGAAGTCGACGATGTTCCGCGTCGCGGTGAGCAGCCAGCGCGAGTGGACTTTCTTCTCCTCGATCGGCGTCGTGGACGAGTACATCAGAAGTCCGGCGTTCGGGATGCCGACCGTGCGCACGGCTGTTAGGCCCAGCCCCCACGAATCGCGCACCAGCTGGCTCTTCTCGAGATACTTCGCCCACGGGCCCTGCGAGAGGAAGTCACTGACGATGCGGTAGTGGCGACCGTCCGCGGAGTACTCGATCGACGACGGCGGCGTCTCCAGCGAGCGGTGCACGAACTGGAAGTGCACCGGATCGTTGTTGTTCTCGTGCGTGTCCTGCACGTGCGCCGGCAGCACGAGCTCGAATGTGCGCGGCTCGGACCAATCCGCGTGCCCGATCTCGGGCAGCACCGGAAAGCTCCACTCCGGCGGCTTCGACTCGGCGTGATACCACGCGAAGATCATCCCGTTGCGCTCGAGCAAGTCCCACGCGCGCACGCGCGCCTTCGCCGGGATGCGCTCGCAGTACGGGATGTGCGTGCACGCGCCGCTCGCGCCGTCGAACTGCCAGCCGTGGAACGGGCAGCGCAGCGTCTCGCCCATCACGCGGCCGCCGTGCCCGAGATGCGCGCCGAGATGCGGGCAGAACGCGTCGACGAGCCGCGCCTCCCCGGCGCGCGTGCGGAACAGCACGAGCTCCTCGCCGAAGTAGTGGATGGGCTTCACGTCGCCCTCCCCTAATTCCTTGCTCCACGCGACGGCGAACCAGCCGTTCGGCAGCGGCAATCGATCGTCTTCTCTCTCGCGCAGCGCCATCACTCACTCTCCCGGCTTTGCCGCCAACGCATCCGCGAGGAAACGCGCCGCCCTCGCGGCCTGCTCGCGGATCGGGTGGTCGTCGAGGTTCACGTAGTCGAAGATCAGCACGTAATAAGTGCCGAGGATCATCTGGGCGAGCGTCTCGGGCGCGTGGCGGCGCGTGAGCTCGCCCGCGGCGAGCCCATCGCGCACGAGCGCTTCGCATGCTGCGTGCAGCCGGCGCGCGTGCTGCGACTTGTCGGGCATGCGGTGCACCGCGTGCACGAGCTCGTTCACGAGCTCCTTGTGCATCGCGCCGCCCTGCGCGACACGCTCCGCAGTGAGCGTGAAGAAGCGCTCGAGCCGCGCCGCGGTCGTGCGGCCCGCCTTGCGCGCGCTCTCGACGTCGACGAGCAGGTCGTCGAGCGAAGCGTTCGCGACTTCCCGTAACAGCTCGTGCTTGGACGCGAAGTGATTGAAGAAGGTCTTCTCCGCGACGTCCGCGCGCTCGCAGATCTCGGCGACTTTCGCGTCGGCGAAGCCGTGCTCGCTGAACAGCTGCGTGGCCACCTCGAGGATGCGGCCGCGCAGCGCCTGCTTCTTGCGCTCGCGGCGGGAGGGATCGTTCGGGGGCGGCGTCGCCATCGTGAGGCCCACCCTACGCGACGATTACAGTCGACTGCAAGATTTCATTTGACTGAACCAGCTCGCATTCTTGGCGAAACTGGGGCTGGATCCGTTTCGACATTCGGCGCGCCCCCATGGGGGCGCGGGCTGTCGATGCAGCGCTCGTCGCGCCGAATTCCTCCGTGATTCCGCACATTTCTCGCTACCTGGCGCCGGTTGCGAGGCACTTCCCGGCCATGGTTCGCCCTATCTCTCTTCTGCTCACGGTGCTGACGGGCTTCAGCGGGTTGGTCTACGAGGTCGCGTGGCAGAAGTACCTCGCGACGCTGCTCGGCTCGCACAGCGAGGCGACCGCCGCGGTGCTCGCGATTTTCCTCGGGGGCATGGCGCTCGGCTACGAGCTGTTCGGCCGCGTCGCGCGGCGCGTCAGCGAGCGCGCCGGTGCGCACGAGCTGCCCGCGCTGCTGCGCACCTACGGCGTCGTCGAGGCGGGCATCGGCCTGTGGGCGCTCGCGTTCCCGTGGCTGTTCGGCGCGGCGCAGCGCGTCTCGTTCCTGGTGCCGCCCGGCCACGAGGCGCTCTCGTTCGCGTTCGACGTGCTGCTGAGCGCGCTCTTGTTAGGTCCGCCCACGGTGCTGATGGGCGGCACGATCCCGCTGCTGACGCAGGCGCTCTCGCGCACGGTCGCCGAGTCGACGCGCGTGCACGCGTGGATCTACGCGACGAACACCGCGGGCGCTTTCGCCGGCGCGCTCGCCGGCGGCTTCGCGCTCGTGCCGTGGCTCGGCCTCGACGGCGTCTTGCGCGCGATGGGCGCCGTGAATCTCGCCGCCGGCGCGACTTTCATCGCGCTCGAAGTGCTGCGCAGGCGGAGCGCGAGCAGCGCCTCCGTGAGCGCGATCGCGGGCGAGCTCGGCAGCGGGAGCGCGAGCGCGGGAGGCAGCGGCGGCCCGGGCAACCCGCACGGCGCGAGCCCGCGCCTCGCCAGCTACGCAGCGATCGCGTTCCTCGGCGGCTTCGCGATGATGGCGCTGCAGACCGTCGCGAACCGCATCGGCGCGCTCTCGCTCGGCTCCTCGCACTTCACGTTCGCGATGATCGCGGCGCTGTTCGTGCTGTGCATCGCGCTCGGCAGCTTCGCGGTCGCCTCGCTGTCCCGAATTCCGCGCGCCCTGATCGTGGCCTCGCAGTGGGCGCTGGTCGGGCTGGTGCTCGCGCTCTACTTCGCGGTGCCGAACGCGCCGTACGCCGCGCACGTCGTGCGCTCGGTGTTCCGCGACGTGCCACAGGCGTTCGGTCCTTATTACGCCGCCACCTTCCTCGCGCTGCTCGCGCTGCTCGCGATCCCGATCTCGCTCTCGGGCGCGCTCCTGCCGCTGCTGTTCCACCATCTGCGCGATCGCCACGGCGATCTCGGCCGCATCGCCGGGCGGCTCTACAGCGCGAACACGGTCGGCTCGCTCGCCGGCGCGCTGCTCGGCGGCTACGTGCTGCTGTTCTGGCTCGATCTCGACGACGTCTACCGCGTCGCGCTCGCCGCGTTGGCGCTCGGCGCGGCGCTCGTCACCGCGAACGTGCTCGGCGTGAGCCTGCGCCGCGCCGGCGCGGCGTGCCTCGCGGTGCTGGCGGCCGCCGTGTTCCTGCCGAGCTGGAGGCCGTCGGATCTCACGGCCGGCGCCTTCCGCCAGCGCCAGCCGGCGCTCGAGAGCTATCAGGGAGCGCGCGCGTTCTACGCCGCCGAAGCGCGCGGCACGAAGCTCTTGTTCCACCGCGACGACCCGGTCAGCACGATCACGGTGATCGAGGCGCCGTACCAGGGCCGCCGCACGCGCTCGATCATCAACAACGGCAAGTCGGACGGAAACACCTCGATCGATTACGCGACGATGTGTTACGCCGCGCTGGTGCCTGCGCTGCTCGCCGACGACGTCCGCAACTCGTTCGTGATCGGCTGGGGCACCGGCATCAGCGCGGGCGAGCTCGCGCGGCTCGCCGATTCGAAGCTCGTGCGTGCGGCCGAGATCTCGCCCGGCGTGATCGAGGCGGCGCCGCTCTTCGATCCGTGGAACCTCGGCGCGCACGCAAACGAGAAGGTCGTGCTCGAGCGCCGCGACGCGTATCGCGCGCTGCTGCACACGCAGGAGCGCTACGGCGTGATCCTCTCCGAGCCGAGCAACCCGTGGGTGACCGGCGTCGAGATGCTGTTCAGCCGCGAGTTCCTCGAGGCCGCGCGCGCGCGGCTGACACCGGGCGGTGTCTACGGCCAGTGGATCCACGGCTACGAGAGCGATGCGCGCACGCTCGCGCTCGTGATGCAGACCTACGCGACCGTGTTCGAGCGCGTATCGGTCTGGTTCACGCGACAAAACGAAGTTCTGCTGCTCGGCTTCAACTCCGCCGATTCGGCGCCCGACGTCGCCGCGCTGCGCGCGCGCTACGACCGGCCCGACTATCGCGCCGGCGTCGCGCGCTGCGGCGCGCAGAGCTGGGATGAGCTCGCCGCGCACGAGCTGATTCCGGCCGGCGTGATCGCGCCCGAGCCGGGACGCAAGATCCACACGCTCCGTCACCCGATTCTCTCGGACACCGCGGCGCGTGCGTTCTACAGCGGCGGCGAGGTCGATCTTCCGACGCTCGCGGGCCGCCTCTCCGACCCCGACGCGCGCCCGCGCGGCCTCCTCGCCGAACGCGCCCCCGAGCTCGACGAAGCGGGTCTGCGCACGATCACGCGCCACGTGTGTGGAAACTCGCGACGAACGGAGTGCGCGACCTGGCATGCGTACTGGGAGCACCGCTTCCCGGCATCGAGCCTGCGCGCCGCGACGTGGCGCGAGACGCAGGCGATGTTCGGTGCGAACCCGGCGGGCGGTCCGGCGCTCGTCGCGCGGCTCGCGGCCTTCTACCGCGGTGAGCCGCCGCCGTTCGGAAAGGTCACGCCGGTGCAGCGCGCGCGCCTCGCCACCGCGCTGTTCGCGCGCCACTTCGTGCACGCGATCCCGTTCCCGCGCGAGGGGCTGCGCCGCGCGTGGGCAGGCTGCGAGCGCGGCTTGAATGCGCTCGATTGCCTCGATGCGCGGCGCCACGCCGACGCGCAGCTCAGCTCGCTCGAAGCGCCGCCGGCGAGCTGAGCGTTCGCGCGGCGCGCGGCGCCGCCCGCTGGCTGGCAAGCGAAGCGCGCAGGGAGGACCCTGAGGGTTTCCCTAACGGGTCGAAGTCTTCGGAGCCGAGCGGAGTCGAACAGGCCTCCGCGTGCGC
>DASTOI010000167.1:0-2350 GCA_035762585.1 Myxococcota bacterium | reverse complement strand
GTCGCGGTCGACGATCGTCGCCGGCGTGTGCGCGGTGAGCTTGCCCGCGCGCACGCGCTCCTTGTCGAGCAGCGCGAGCGCCGCCGTGCTCTTCCCGGCGAGCAGCACCTTCCCGAGCGCGGTGCAGTGCGCCGCGAGCCGCTGCCCGGTGCGCACCGCCGTCGCGACGAGCTGGCGCGCGGGCCGGCCGGCGAGGTGCACGACGTCGTAGCCCGAGAGCACGCCGAGATGCGCAGTCTCGTTCAGCTCGCGCGCGAGCTTCGAGAGCAGCGGGCGCGCGAAGCGCACGAGCGAGCGCGTCTCGCCGAATGCGTTGCCGAGCGTGAGGCAGGAGCGGCCCAGCCGGTAGCGCTCCGTCTCGGGGCACTGCTCGATGTACCCCTGCTGCTCGAGCGTCGCGAGCAGGCGGAACACGTTGTTCTTGTGCAGCCCCAGCCGATCCGAGAGCTCGGTCACCCCGAGCTCGGCGTCCTCTCCTCCGAACTCCTCCAGGAGCTGAAAGGCGTTCGCCACGGTCTGGATCACGTAGCTGCTCTTCGACCGACGCATGGAAGGGGGGATCTCCGCGAGGTCTGCGCGGCCGCGATGGCTGGCCGCTCGGGTTTGGGGTGCGCGCCTGCGCGCGTCAGCTTCGGTTCTTGACCTTCTCCCAGTCCGCGAGGAACCGTTCGAGGCCAATGTTGGTGAGCGGGTGCTGGACGAGCTGCTCGATCACCTTCGACGGCATCGTCACGACGTGCGCGCCGAGCTCGGCCGCGCGCACGACGTGCACCGGATGCCGCACGCTCGCGACGAGCACCTGCGTCGCATAGCCGTAATTCCGGTAGATCGTGCAGATCGAGCGGATCAGCTCCATCCCGTCCTGCGAGATGTCGTCGAGCCGGCCGACGAACGGCGACGCGTAGGTCGCGCCCGCCTTCGCCGCCATCAGCGCCTGCGTCGCGCTGAAGATCAGCGTGCAGTTCGTCTGCGTGCCTTGATCCGAGAGCCGGCGGATCGCCTTCAGGCCCTCGAGCGTCATCGGCACCTTGACCACGATGTTCGGCGCGATCCGCGAGAGCTGCGCCGCCTCGTGCAGCATCCCCTCGCAGTCGAGCGCCGTGACCTCCGCGCTCACCGGTCCTTCGACGATCTTCGTGATCTCGCGCAGGATCTCGCGCGGATCGCCGCTCTCCTTCGCGAGCAGGCTCGGGTTCGTCGTCACGCCGTCGAGCAGCCCGAGCGCGGCCGCCTCGCGGATCTCCTTCACACTCGCCGTGTCGATGAAGAACTTCATGTCATTCCCTCGGATGTGCGCGCGATGCGCTCGGGGAGCTTACGAGCTTGCGTCGGTTGTGGGATTCGATCGCGTCTCGGGTTCCGTCGGAAGGAGCGGAGCGAACGGGAACGACGTGGCAGCTCGAACGGCGCAGCAACGCGCGGATTAAACCCGCGCGCGATTTTCGTGTCAAGCAATCTCGCGCGCGTCCGACGAAAAAATGCGCGCGCGAGTTATTAGGCGGTCGCGCGCGAACGCTTGGCGTCGCGTCAGCTCGCGCTCCCTGGGGGACTGCTCTCGAGCCCCTCACCTTCCGCCGCGAACATCTCGTAGATCAACAGCGCGACGCCGACGACGACGAACGAATCGGCGAAGTTGAAGTCCGGCCACGAGTAGCCGTTCCACAGCACGACGTGCGCCCAATCGACCACTTCGCCGTGGCGGAAGCGGTCGAGCAAGTTGCCGAGCGCGCCGCCGAGCAGGAAGCCGAGCGAGCACGCCGCGAGCCGGTCCCGTGGGGCGAGCCCGCGCAGCATCGAGACGATCATCGCGAGCGCGACGATCGTCATCGCCGGGAAGAAGTACGTACGAAACCAATCCGGCGCGTTCGCCAGCATGCTGAACGCCGCGCCCGGATTTCGGACGTGCGTCAGGTAAAAGAACCCGTCGATTACGGGCACCTGCTCGCCGCGCGCGATCTCGCGGATCACCCATTCCTTCGAGAGCACGTCGAGCGGGAGCGCAATGCCGAGCGCGGTGAAGAAGGCGCGGAGCTTCGGCGTCATGCGGGCGAGCAAGGTATCGGGGCGCGATCTCGTCGCAAAAGAAAATTCTTTCTCACTGCAGCTTGCCGCGCGCGCCAAAGATTGGCGTTGACTGCAAGGAGTGCGCGGCGCCGACGGCGAGCTAGGAGACGACTCCGCCTCGCCGGCCGCTCCGCGGCGCTTGCTAGCGCAGCTCGCTCGGCTCGAGCCGGCCGTCGGCCCAGACGGTGGGCGCGAGCGCGCGCGCCTCTTCGAGATAGGGCGCGGCGAGCGCGCGCTTGCCGAGCTGCGCGAGCGCGGCGCCGCGCAGGCCGGCGAGATGCGCGGC
>DASTOI010000166.1:0-4797 GCA_035762585.1 Myxococcota bacterium | reverse complement strand
TGTTCGAGTTGTTACGGACGAGCAACTCCGGCGCGGTCGATCTCCAGGACCTGCGTGTCGACCAGCATCCGGTCTATCAACGTCTGGCCGACTTGTTACAGCCGCTCGCGCTGCGGCTGCGCGGGCCGTCGAGCGAGTGGTCGGGGCTCGGCGTGGTGGTCGGCGCGACCTGGCCGGACGAGAGCCGCCGCGTGCGCGAGCTCTTGCCGGGCAGCCTGTTCCTGGTGCCCGGCTACGGCGCGCAGGGTGCGCCGGCGTCCGACGCGGTCGCGGGCTTCGTGCGCGGGCCGACGGGACAGCTCGAAGGCGGCCTCGTCAGCGCGTCGCGCGCGATCGGCTTCCCGAGCGGCGTCGGCGACGCGAGCGCCGCGGGCTGGGATCGCGCGGTCGACGATGCGCTCGCGCGCGCGATCGACGAGCTGCGCGCCGCGGTCTCCTGAGCAAGCGCCGCTTCGGCGCGCGCAGCGAGGCGAAGTCTTCGGAGCCGAGCGGAGTCGAACAGCGGCCTCCGCGCCCGGGTCCGAGAAGGTGCTGGCGCTCGCGCATCCGTCCCGGTTCGGCAGGCGCCATTTCGGCGCGCGCAGCGAGGCGAAGTCTTCGGAGCCGAGCGGAGTCGAACAGCCTCCGCGCCCGGGTCCGAGAAGCGCCGCTTCGGCAGCGCCCCTACTTGTAGTAGCCGCGCCCGCCCTTGCTGCGGCGCAGGTGCGCCTTCTTCAGCTTGTTCTTCAGCTTCGCGCGGTGGCGGGCGGACTTCTTGCGGTTGCGGTGCGGAAGCGTCGTCGACTTGCGCATGGCGGCTCCGAGCGGCCCGCGCGCGCAGGCCCGAAAAAGAGGGCGCGCAACCTAGGCGAGGCGATTCCAAAAAGCGAGGCGCGCACTGCGCTCGGATTTCGCGCGCCGCGTTCTAACGTGTGGCCGCCCGCACGCGCCGGCGCGCCAGCGGGCGAAAGGTCGCAGCATGCAAACGCCCCTCGACCGAATGGCGGACTTCGATCTCACGGACGAGCAGCGCGAGGTGCGCCGCACCGTTCGCGAGTTCGCCGAGAAGGAGATTCTCCCGCACGTCGAGCGCTACGAGCGCGAGAGCCGCTACCCGCTCGAGCTGATCGCGAAGCTGCCCGAGCTCGGCCTGATGGGTCCGATGATTCCCGAGGAGTACGGCGGCTCGTACTCGGACTTCACGTCGTACGGGATCATCTGCGAAGAGCTCGCGCGCGTGGACTGGGTGATCGCCTCGGTGGTCTCGGTTTCGAACTCGCTCGCAGCGCGCTCGATCCTCGCGTTCGGCACGGCCGCGCAAAAGCAGCGCTGGCTGCCCGGGATCGCGAAGGGCGACGTGCTCTGCTCCGCGTGTCTCACCGAGACCGGCGGCGGCACCGACCTCGGCAACATGAAGACCGTCGCGAAGAAGGCGCCGGGCGGCTGGAAGATCACTGGCACGAAGGTGTTCATCTCGCACGCGGCGCACGCCGGCCTGTTCCTGCTCGTCGCGAGCGTCGATCTCGCGAAGAAGCACGGAGGTGTTACGGCGTTCCTGGTGGATCCGCGCAGCACGCCCGGGCTCACGATCGGCGAGTTCCCGATGCGCACGCTGAAGCGCGACAACCTCGCCGAGGTGCACTTCGAGGACGCGTTCGTGCCCGACGACGCGTTGTTAGGGGAGCCGGGCAAGGGCTTCCCCGTGCTCGGCTCCGCGCTCGACACCGGCCGCTTCTCGGTCGCCGCGCGCTGCGTCGGTCAAGCGCAGCGCTGCATCGATCTGGCGCTGCCGTACGCACTGCAGCGCGAAGCGTTCGGCCAGCGCATCGGCGAGTTCCAGCTGATCCAGCAGAAGATCGCCGACATGACCTGCCGCACGCAGGCGTCGCGCGCGATCGTCTACCAGCTCGGACGCATGAAGGACCGCGGCGTGCCGCGCGCCTCGATGGAGAGCTCGATGGCGAAGCTGATGGCGAGCCAAGCCGCCGTCGCGAACGCGCTCGATGCGATCCAGATCCACGGCGGCTACGGGCTCAGCGAGGAGTATGAAGTGGGCCGCCTGTTGCTGGAGGCGAAGTCGCTCGAGTTCGGCGAGGGCACGAGCGAGCTGCACACGAAGCTGATCGCCGAGTTCATGCTCGGCATCCGGAAGCAGTGATGTCGACTCCCGTCGTGTCACAGCTCGACGCGAAGCGCGCGCAGCTGCTGGAGCTGATCCTCGCCGTCTCGTTCGAGCGCCGCGGCGTGACGCTGTCGAGCGGGAAGAAGAGCGACTTCTATCTCGACCTGCGCACGACGCTGATGCGCCCGCTCGGCCAGAAGCTCGCGGGCGAGCTGTTATTGGCGAAGCTGATGGCGCGCAGCGCGTGGGTCGACGCGGTCGGCGGCATGGCGGTCGGCGCGGTGCCGCTCGTCTCGGCGGTGCTCTCGGCCGCCGCGCACCACGATCCCGCGACGCCGCTGCTCGGCTTCTTCGTGCGCAAGGAGGCCAAGAAGCACGGCCTCGGCCGCCAGATCGAGGGCGCGTTCCGCAGCGGCATGAGCGTCGCGCTGGTCGAGGACACCACGACGACCGGCGGCTCGACGCTCGAGGCGCTCGAGATCGTGCAGGCCGCGGGCGGCAAGGTGACGCGCGTGCTCTGCCTCGTGGATCGCGGCGAAGGCGCGGCCGAGGCGTTCGCCGCGCGCGGCGTCGCGCTCGAGCCGCTCTTCACACGCAGCGACCTGCCGGTCTGACGCGACTTCGCGAACGCCGCTCAGCGCTCGCCGCGGATGTATTGGTGCAGCTCTTCGATCGTGGTCTCGCGGTCGGCGATGATCGCCTTCACGACGTCGCCGATCGAGATCAGCCCGGCAATCTGGCCGTTCTCGACGACCGGCAAGTGCCGCACGCGCCGGTCCGTGATGAGCTGCATGCAGTCCTCGATCGAGTGGAGCGACCCCACGCACACGGGCTTGTCGTCCATGATCTCGGCGACGCGCGTCTCGTCGGAGTGCTTGCCGTGCAAGATCACCTTGCGCGCGTAGTCGCGCTCGCTGACGAGCCCGGCGAGCTCGCCGCGCTCGAGCACCACCAGCGCGCCCACGTCGTGCAGTGCCATCAGGCGCAGCGCGTCGAGCACGGTCGCGTCGGGAGCGATGTGGTGGACGGTGGTGCCCTTGCGGGCGAGGAGCTGCCGGACGGTGAGCATCGGAAGCCCTCCAGTCTCGCAACGTCAGGCCAGCATACGCCTGCGGTCGCAATGCGCCGCGAATTCGCTGTCTGCCGAGGCGCGCGCGTGGGCGTAGGCTGGGCTCTGAAAGGAGCCCCCATGGCTGACAGCGTCTACAAGGTGATCGAGCTCGTAGGCACCAGCACCGAATCCTGGGAGAAGGCGGCCGCGGCTGCGGTCACACAGGCGGCCAAGAGCTTGCGTGATCTCCGGATCGCGGAGGTGAGCCAGCTCGACCTGCAGATCGAGGACGGCAAGGTGAACGCGTATCGCGCCAAGCTGAAGGTCTCGTTCAAGTACGAAGGCACGGGCTGAGGAGGCGCCGCGAAGCGGCGCGCGCACGGCATGCGATTTGCGACGACGCGGGCATGGCCGAGGCCCGCGCTCGTCGCGAATCGCTACCGGCGACGTGGCTCGCTGCCGCAGAGCGCGGCGATGCGAGCACCGCCGCGCTGCGCGCGGCCGCGACGGAGTGCCGTGCGTGTCCTCTCTGGAAGGGCGCCACGCAGACGGTCTTCGGTGAAGGCCCCGAGAGGGCGCGTCTCATGCTCGTCGGCGAGCAACCCGGTGACCGCGAGGATCGCGAGGGACATCCGTTCGTCGGACCCGCGGGCCGGCTGCTCTCCGAGGTGCTCACCGAGGCCGGGCTCGCGGACGCCCGGATCTACACGACGAACGCGGTGAAGCACTTCAAATGGACGGCGCGCGGGAAGCGGCGCATCCACGAGCGGCCGAACGCGAACGAGGTGCGCGCGTGCCGGCCGTGGCTGCTCGCGGAGATCGCGGCGGTCCGCCCGGACGCGCTGCTCTGCCTGGGCGCGACCGCGGCGCAGTCAGTGCTCGGCAGCGGCGTGCGCGTCACGCGTGACCGCGGGCGCTTTCTGCCCTCGCCGCTCGCGCCCGCGGTGATGGCGACCGCGCACCCGGCCTCGCTGCTGCGCGCGCCGACCCCGAGCGCCCGCGCCGAGGCGCGCGCCCGTTTCGTCCGCGACCTGCGCTCGGTGGCGCGGCGTCTCGCGGCGAGCGGCGGCGCGGACGCGGCGCGCGCGGCTCGCGCACGCCGCGCCGAGCACGCTGCGTCGCCCTAATGACTGCGCTGACTGAAGTGACCGTGTAGTGAGCCGTCGAGCAGCGCCAGGAAATCGCCCGCGCGCATGTGCACCACGTCCTCGTGATCGCCCGCTTCGAAATAGACGTCGCGCAGCCCGGAGAGTGAGTCCTCGTACACGGTCGGGATGCGATACGGCGCTCCCAGCGGCGGCATCGCGCCCGCCTCGCAGTCGGCGAACAGCGCCTCGATCTCGTCTTCGCTCGCGAGCTCGAGCTCACGGTTCGTCTGCGTGCGCAGCGAGCCGAGATCGATGCGCGTCGAGGCCGGCACGACCGCCATCAGGTAGCCGCGCTCGTCCTCGAGCAGCACCGGCTTCACGAGCTTCTCGGCCGGCACGTGCGCCTCGCGCGCGGTCTCCGCGCTCGAGCGCGAATGCGGATGCGGCAGCACCTCGTATGGGAGCCCGCTCCGATCCAAGAACCAACGCAGGCGTCGGGCGATCATCGGGTTCTCCTTCCCCTCGGTTTTGGCGAGTGAGAGGAGCGCACGCCTCGG
>DASTOI010000165.1:0-2901 GCA_035762585.1 Myxococcota bacterium | reverse complement strand
CGCGACCTCGGGCACCGGGCTCCGATCCGTCTCGCGCAGGATCCGGTCAGGTCATGGGCGATGGGCTGTGGAACATCATCTACTACCGCACGCTACTCGGGCGGATCGATGAGAGAACTGGAACGATCACTGGTGTCTGATGACGCCGCGAACGTGTAAAGGATGTCGTCGGACTTCTGTAAACCATCAGCCCGACCGTTCAGCTACTGGAACACGCCACCGCCGGATTCCTTCCAACAGCGGTACCCGTCGAGTTCGGACTCTGAGACGTCAGAGCGCCTGATGAGCCGGGGTTCCCAAGAGGCGAACTTCGAGGACGCGACCGGAATGTGACCAATACCGAAGCCGTCATGGATGGTCCCGACGACGAGATCCGACGGCTCCACAGTTCCGGGGCGAGCTGGGAACCGCTGCTTGTAGATGCGGATGCTCACGATGCCGGGGTCAAGAGCGAGCACCTTCGCAACGCTGAAACCGCCCTCCGCGCCGAGAATCGAGTAGAGCCCGCCGACCTCCCACGTCTCGCTCTGGCCGCGTGCGATGAGGTACCCGCCAAGCACGACCGCCACGGCGACAGCGAGCGCGAGCAAAGCCGGCTTCATTCGCGACGGTCTCCTCTCGCCGTCTAACGGATCGCGGCTCAACCTGCGGCCGCGCGCGCTGCATGATGCCACGACGGCGGCCGGCTGCGTGAAGGGCAACGACCAGCCGGCCGCCGAAGGAACACCGCCGCATGCCTCCGACCGCGGCCGTCAGGTGCAGCCGCTGGTTGGGCGGCATGCGGGTACCTGGGTAGATTGCGCGCCATGAAGGTTGCGATCGAGCTCAGCCAGCCGCAGGCAGACCGGCTTCGCGAGGAAGCCGAGCGCCTCGGCGTGGCCCCCGAAGACCTGGCACGAGCGGCGGTAGCCGACTTGCTGAGCGCCCAGCGCGAGGACTTCCGTAGCGCGGCAGACTACGTGCTGCGGAAGAACGGAGAGCTGTACCGGCGCTTGGCCTGATGCGATACCTGACGCTGGCCGAGGTGGTTGAGCTGCACGATCTCGTATTGCAGACGACCCGTGGTGCTGTTGGTGTGCGCGACCTCGGCGGACTCGAGTCGGCGCTCGCGCAGCCGAAGGCCACGTTCGAAGGACGCGACCTGCACGAGACGCTGATCGAGAAAGCCGCCGCGTTGGGCTTCTCGCTCGTGCAGAACCACCCGTTCGTGGACGGCAACAAGCGCACAGCACACGCGGCGATGGAAACGTTTCTGGTGTTGAACGGAAGCGAGATCGAGGCGTCAGTAGACGAGCAAGAGCGACTGATGACCGAAGTCGCTGCAGGACGCGTGGCGCGGAGCCAGATGGTGGCATGGCTTCGGGATCACGTTCGCCACGTGAGCTGATGCTGATGCCGCCCAACTAGTATTGGACAGCGGGCGCCGCTGCCCTTCGCATCTCATCATCGTCTCGCAAACACTGCGAAGCAACGCGTTTTCGTCGCTCGCCGCGCCTCAGAGCCCCGCGCGACGCAACCCTCGTCGCCGCGCTGCAGTCCATTCCTTGCGGATCTCCACGCGAAAGATTGGGCCCGCGGTGATTTCATCCGCGTCGCATCTCCTTCGCCTCGATCTCCAACGCCCGCCGAAACGCCGGCCGCGCCTCCGCGCGCTCGACGAACGCCTCGAACGTCTTTCGCTTGTCCGCGAGCCCGAATCGCATCCCGAACCCCAGCGCCGAGGCGAGATACAGATCCGCGGCGGTGAACGGCTCGCCGAACAGCCACGGTCCCGGCGCGAGCGCGCCCTCGAGCGCGTTCATCGCGCGGTCGTAATCACCCCAGCCCGCGGAGAAGCTGTTAGGGGTGGCGCCGCGCTGCTTTTCGGTCCAGACCGGCTCGAGCGTGCTCGGCGTGAACATCAGCCACTGCAGGAAACGGCCGCGGCGCGGGTCGTTCGGGGTGGGTGCGAGTCGCTTGTCCGGGAATTTGTCGGCGACGTAGAGCAGGATTGCGGCGGTCTCGCCCATCGCGCAGTCGCCGTCGCTGAAGCCGGCCACTTTGCCCATGGGATTGATGCGACGGTACGCGTCCGTCGGGTGGCCGGCTGCTCGGATGTCGACGCGCACCAGCTCGTAAGGCTCTCCGACTTCTTCCATCATCCAGAGCGCGGTGAACGCGCGGGTCTGCGGGCACCAGTAGAGCTTCATCCGATTCTCCTCGGGCTCACAGCGTAAACCGCATTCCCTCCGCCAGCGTCCAACCGCCGTCTTGCTTCGCGCGCAGCCAGCCGCCAGCGGCCCACGTGCCGCCGTCGACGGGCAGCGTCACGCCGGTGACGTAGGCGGATTGCGCGGAGCACAAGAACACGGCGGCGTTCGCGCATTCCAGTGCGGAGCCTTCGCGCCCCAATGGAATCAGGCGCCGGAACGCGTCGCTCTGCTCGGGGGAGCGCGGCGGGAGATTCGCTTCGTCGACGGCCCCGGCGCGGATGCCGTGCTCGGCGAGCTCCACCGCCATGCTGCGCGTGAAGCTCGCCATGCCGGCCTTGCATGCGGCATAGACGGCGAACATCGGAGCGGCGCGCGACGCCTCGATGCTCGCGACGTTGAGGATCGCGCCGCCGCGCCGCTCGCGAATCATGATCGGGGCGGCCGCGTGCGTCGCGGCGAGCATGCTGACGAGGTTGATGTCGATGTGGCGCCGCCAGCTCCGCTCGCTCTGCTCGAGAAAGCGCCGCGCGGTGACGCCGCCCGCATTGTTGACGAGGATGTCGACGCGCCCGAAGCGCGCGTCGGCTGCGCCGACCATCGCGCGCACCTGATCGGTGTTCATCACGTCGGTGGGGTCGAAGAGCACTTCGCGTCCTGCCTCGCGCACGCAGGCCGCCGCTTCCTCGCCGCGCTCAGGATCGATTTCGGC
>DASTOI010000164.1:0-8503 GCA_035762585.1 Myxococcota bacterium | reverse complement strand
CAAGCCACCGACCGCTCGCGAGGGCGCGGGCCGGCCGGACGGGCGTCGCAGCGGAGGGCCGTGATTACGGCAATCGCACCGCAAGTCGCCGCGCAGCGCAGCCCCGGTCGCGCCGCGTAGCGACGCCCAAATGCCCCGCGCCGCCTCCACCCAACTCCGCACGCCTCGATGCAAAGGCCCGGAGTCGCGACCCTCCGGCCGGCCCGCGCCCTCGCGAGCGCGTGAACCTCGTCCCACTTCTCAGGCGATCAGGCGATCGCAAACCCCTCGTACCCGCGCTCGCGCACCTCTTCACATTTCGCGCGATAGGGCGGAACACCCAGATAAGGCATGAACACCCGCGGCTTCCCGGGCACGTTCGACCCCAAGTACCACGAGTTGCAATTCGGATACAGCGACCCGTTCGCCACCTCGTTGACGTGCGCCACCCACGCCTCCTCGGCATCCGGCCGCGCGTCGATGCTCCGTCCTCCACGCCGCGCGAGGTCGTCGATGCAGCGCGCGATCCAGTTCACGTGGTGCTCGATCGACGGCAGCATGTTGCTGAGCACCGAGGGGCTGCCCGGGCCGGTGATCATGAACAGATTCGGGAAGCCCTCGGTCGCGACGCCCAGATAAGTCGTCGGGCCCGCCTCCCACTTCTGCCGGAGCGTGCGCCCGCCGCGGCCGCGAATGTCGACGCGCACGAGCGAGCCGGTCATCGCATCGAAGCCCGTCGCGAACACGATGCAGTCCACGTCGTACTCGCGGCCGCCGGTCACGAGCCCGTTCGGCGTGAGCCGCTCGATCGGCGCGTCCTTCACCGAGACGAGCGTGACGTTCGGGCGGTTGTAGGTGGCGTAATAACCCGTGTCGACGCACAGCCGCTTGCAGCCGACGGGGGTCTTCGGGCACAAGAGCTCCGCGGTCGCGGCGTCCTTCACGATGCTGCGGATCTTGTTGCGGATGAACTCGGCGGCCGTCTCGTTCGCTTTCGGGTCGAACATCAGATCGCCGAACGCGCCGAGGAAGCCGAGCCCACCGTAAGCCCAGCGCCGCTCGTACTCGGCGTTGCGCTCGGCGGCGCTCACCGAGAACGCGCTGTTCGGGTTGTCACGGAAGTCCGCGCCGAACGGATGCTGCGCCGCCTCCGCGCGGAATGCGGGGTAGTCCGCGCGCACGCGCCGCTCGGTCTCCGAGTCGATCGGCCCGTTGTGTGCGGGGATCGAGTAATTCGGCGTGCGCTGGAAGACGATCAGCTGCGCGGCCTGCTGCGCGAGGATCGGAATCGACTGGATCGCGGAGGAGCCGGTGCCGATCACCGCGACGCGCTTGCCGCTGAAGTCGATCGGCTCGTGCGGCCAGTTGCCCGTGTGGTACCTCGCGCCGCGGAACGACTCGAGGCCCGGCAGCTTCGGCGTGTTCGTCGAAGACAGACAGCCCGTCGCCATGATGAAGAAGCGCGCCGCGAGCTTCTCGCCGGCGCTCGTCGTCACGGACCAGCGCGCGCTCGCCTCGTCGTAGTGCGCCGAATCGACGCGCGTGTTCAGCGTGATGTCGCGGCGCAGATCGAAGCGGTCCGCGACGTGATTCACGTAGCGGAGCAGCTCGCCCTGCGTCGCGTAGCGCTCGCTCCAGCGCCACTCGTCCTGGAGCTTCCCGTCGAATTGGTACGAGTACTCGAGGCTCTCGATGTCGACGCGCGCGCCCGGATAGCGATTCCAGTACCAGGTGCCGCCGATGCCGCTGCCCGCCTCGAACACGCGCGCGCGCAGCCCGAGCCCGCGCAGCTTGTGCAGCATGTAGAGGCCGGCGAGGCCGGCGCCGACGACGACCGCGTCGAGCTCCGAGCGCGCCTGCTCACTGACCATTTGCACGTCTCCTCGCTGGCTGCAGCACCGCAGCGTTCTCGCGCAGAGGTTTATCACGCTGCGCGCGAGGGAACGGCCGCCGCGAAGGGGGGGACGATGGGGGGCGGCGCGGGAGGCGCGACTCGACTACCCGACCGTCTCGCTTCGAATCCAGCGCCAGAGTGCCCGCGCTCGCCACGCGAGGCGCGCCCACGGCGTTTCGGGATGCGCAGCGACGCTGATCGTCATCTGCCCGCTCGCGTGCGCCAAGCACGCAAACTGGTAGCTCGCCGCCTGGCGGAACGGCAGCCGCAGGCTCTGCCCGGGCATCATCAGCGTCGGCCCGAAGATCTGCGGCACCTCGTCGAGGTTGCGCAGCAGCAGCACGTCCTGCAGCTCGAGCGTGAGATGGATCTCGTCGGGCAGGATCGGCAGCGGCTCGCCGGCCATGCGGCGCGCGAACGTGCCGCGCGGGATCTCGAACAGCGCCTCGCGCGAATCGACGCGAATCGGCGCGAAGGCCGCCCACGCGCCGCCGAGCAGCGCTGCCGCGCACGCGAGCAGCGCGCCGGCGCGGCGGAGGCCCGAGCGCACGGCCGGCTCAGGACCCCAACAGAATGCGGAGGTCGTGCGCATAATCATTCGCCGCGTGCCCGTACGGCATCAGCGCCCGCAGCTTTCCGTCGCGGTCGATCAGGTACGTGAACGACGAGTGCGAGAACGCATACGTCTTCCCGCGCGCGACGCGTTCCGCGGCGACGCCGTACGCCTCGCGCACCTTGGCGAGCTCCTCCGCGCTCCCGGTCGCGCCTAGGAACGCGGGGTCGAACGCGACGAGGTATTCGCGCATGCGCTTCGCGTCATCGCGCTGCGGGTCGACGGTCACGTAGACGACCTGCACGTCAGCGGCGGCGGGTCCGAGCGCGCGCCGCGCGCCCGCGAGCGTCGCGAGGGTCGTCGGACAAACGTCCGGGCACGACGTGAAGCCGAACGCGAGCACGACGATCTTGCCGCGGAAGCGCTCGAGCGAGATCGGCTGCCCGTCCGAGCCGCCCAGCGAGAACACCGGCGCCTCGCGCGGCGGATCGAACACGCCCGCAAACAGCTCGGGCGGCTCCGCAAGGGCGCGGATCGGCGCCAACGCGCCGAGGGCGAAAGCAAGTGCGAGTACGAGCCCGGTCGCGATCGGCGCGCGCATCAGAGCACGACCGGAGACGGCTTCGCGACGCGCGCGAAGCTCTCGTCGAGGTAGGCGTCCGTAGCGATCGGGTGGGTGATCGTGCCGGCTTCGAGCGAGAGCTGCATCAGCTCGTCGAACTCGCTGCGGATCATTCGTAGGTCGCCGTAGGTCACGCGGTCGGTCGGATTCTCCATCACGAAACGCAGGATCTCCGGGTCTTGGTTGAAGAACTCGGGCTTCGCGGCGATCTCCACCGCGCGGTCGCGATTGGCCTGCTGCGCGTCGAGCCACACGCCGGCGCCGAGCACCTGATCGACGAGCGCTTGCACCAGCGGCCGATTCGACGCGATCAGCTCCTCGCGCACGGTGAGCACGCAGCATATGTACTTCGGCCACTCGTCGCGCGTCATGCGCAGCACGCGCGCGTATCCCGCGCTCTGCGCCGACGCGCCGAACGGCTCGCCGGTGCAGTACGCGTCGACCGCGTTCGCGTACAGAGCGGCCGGCATGTCCGGAGGCGGCAGCTCGATGATCTCGAGCTGCTCCACGCTCATGTTCTCGGCCGCGAGCATCTTGCGCAGGAACAGGTAGTCGACCGCGAAGCGGCTCGGAATCGCGACGCGCTTGCCGGCGAGCTGCTGGAACGTTTTCACCGGCGAGTCGGTCCGAACCATGATCACCGCGCCGGAGCGATGACCGAGCGAGACGACCTTCACGGGGATTCCGCGGTCGGCGAGATCCATCACGAGCGGCGCGAGCATGTAGCCCGCTTGGATCCGCCCCGACATCAGCGATTCCTTGATCTCGGGCCAGCCGCTGTATTTGCTGTACGTGAACTCGAAGCGAGGTCCGTCGGCCGCGGCCGCCGTGTTGCCAGCCGCACGCGCGGCGCACGCGACGGGCAACGTGAGATTGCAAGTGACCGGCAATCCGCCCACCACGAGTGCGTTCGCGTTTGCGTTCCCGTTGCCGCAGCCGAAGAGGCCGGTCGGCAAGACAGCGGCGGCCAGCGTGCTCCCCAGTAACCGTCGCCGAGTCCAGCTCTCCACATTCACCTCGCTGAGGGCGCGACTATCTAGGCGTCAGGGCATGTAGCCGCCACCGCTCACACTGACGAGCTGGCCCGTGAGGTGCGCAGCGCGCTCGCTCGCGAAGAAGAGCGCGAGCCACGCGATGTCCTCCGGCCGGCCGATGCGACGGATCGGCTGAGCGTCGACGTTGAATAAGCTGCCGGTCTCGGCGGCGGCAGCCATCTGCTCGGGGGTGCCGAAGAACTCGTAGCCGTACTTCTTCCAGAAGCTGCCTTCGCCGACGTGCTCCTGCTCGTGCGGCACGATCCAGCCCGGCGCGATGCAGTTCACGCGCACGCCGAGCGGGCCCCACTCGTAGGCGACTGCCTTCGAGAACGACATCACGAAGCCCTTCGTGCCGGCGTAGGTCGCGACCATGTTGCCCGCGGCGGGCACGAGCGCGGAGTTCGACGTGATGTTCACGATCGAGCCGCGCTTGCGAGCGACCATGCCGGCCCCAATCACTCGCGTGCAATGGAAGACGCCCCAGACGTTGAGGTTCACCTCCCACTCCGCCTCGTCCTGCGGCTTCTCGAGGAAGCTGCGCGGGTAGGCGACGCCGCCCGCGTTGTTGACGAGCACGTCGATCGGCCCGAACCGCTGCTCCGTCTCCGCCGCCATCGCCTCGACCGAGGCCTTGTCGGTGACGTCGGTGCGCACGAGCGCGGCCTTGCCCGTGAGGCCGGCGCACGCGTCGGCGACTTCCTGCCCCTTCTTGGCGTCGCGCGTCGCGATCGCGACGTTCGCGCCCTCGCGCGCGAACTCGAGCACGAGCCCGCGGCCGATGCCGCCGCTGCCGCCCGTGACGACCACCGTCTTGCCCGCGAGGCCGAGATCCATCGCTCAGGCCCCCGCCGGCGCGCCGCTCATCTCGAGCAGCTCGATCAATACACCGTCGCGGCTCGCGTGCTCGAGGTAGGCGAACTTCGCGAAGCCCATGTCGTGGTACCAGATCGGCGCGAAGCCCTCGCTGCGCAGCGCGGCGATCGTCGCGTCGCAATCGGGCACGCGGTAGCGGACGTGATGGATGCCCTCGCGGCCCGCGGCGAGAAACTCGGCGTGCGGCGACGCCCCCGAGAGCACCTCGATGAACTCCATCTCGAGGTTTCCGCAGCTGCCGAACGCGAGGCGCAGGTTCACGTCGGCGGGCTTCCCGCGGTAGAGCACGCCGGTCAGCGGCGAGTCCATGAAGCGGAACGGGCCGAACAGGTTCGCGTAGCGCTGCGTGGTCGCGTCGAGATCGCGCACGACGTAGCCGACCTGATCGATCGGCGGCAGCTCGACGTCGCCGATGCGGCGCGGCAGAGCGGCGCGCGGGACCGTGGGCATTGGGAGCTCCTAATTCTCGACGCGCACGCGGAAGCGCGCGACGTAGTCGGTGAAGCGCTTGCGCACGTCGGCCGGCTCGAGGCCGAAATCGGCGCGCAGGTCGTAGACGACCTGGCCGTGCTTGCCGCGCGGATTCGCGGCGATGAACGCATCGAGCTCCGCGCGCGCGGCCGCCGTCATCGGCAGCCCGGCGCGCTCGTAGATGCGCGCGACGGCGCCGAGATCGTCGGCCATGAATTCGTGGAAGGGCAGGTCGATCGTCTGCGCCGCCGGCAGCGCGTCGCGATCGCGCAGGCAAGCCCCTAACAGCTTGTCGACGCGGTCGATCCAGTAGTCGGCGAGGCCCGCGAGGTCGACGCGCGTGCGCCGCACGCGATCGCCGTAGCCGAGCATCGTGATCGCGGAGCGGATCACCGAGACCGGGTCGCGATGCGTGATCACGATCGTCGCGTCAGGGAACGTCTCGAGCAACGGCAGCAGCTGCTCCAAGTGCTGCGGCGACTTCAGTACCCAGCGCCGCGGGCCTCGCATCCACGTGAGCGCCTGCAGCACGCGCTTCATGTACGCGTAGTGCGGACGCTGATCGAGCGCGAGGTAGTGGTCGCGCCAGCGCTGCGGCCGGCACAGCCACTCGAGCAGGTACGAAGCGAAGTCGAGCTCCTCGAGCTCGATCTCCTCGTGGATGTGCTCGGGGGGCATGTCGTGCATCGCGACGATCAGCGGCATCGTCGCGGCCATCTGCTGGTAGGAGGCGTTGCAGCGCGTCCAGCGCGGATCGCGCCCGTCGCGGCCGGCGCCCTCGCCGGGCGCCGGCACCGGCTCCATCGATTCCCAGTACGGCAGCGAGCGCAGCCGCGTGTCGGCGGCGATCAGGTTCAAGAGGTGTGTCGTGCCGGTGCGCGGCATGCCGGCCACGATGATCGGCCGCTCGAGCTTCGTCTCCAGAATCTCGGGATGACGCCGTAACAAATCCTCGAAGCGCAGCCGGTTCTCGGCGTAGCGCAGCAGATTCGCGAACACGCCGAGCCGGCCGAGCGCATTCAGCCCGGCGTCTTCCTCGATGCTCCGGCACTGGATCGCGAGCCGCGCGCGGAAGTCGTCGCGGCCGAAGTCGCGGAGGCCGGTCTTCGCGCACGCGGCGGCGAGGATCGTCTCGACGTCGAAGCGCACGGGCTGCGCCTCCGCGAACTCGATCGCCGCGCGCTGCGCGGGCGTCAGCACCGGCTTCGCGAGATCGGCGATGCGGATTTCGCCGGCGCTCACGCGGCGTCTCCGAGCGCCGCTTCGAGCTGCGCGATCTGGTGCTCGAGCCAGCGCGTCTCCCAGAAGTTCGCCGTGCCCCGTAACAACGTGCGGTGCGCGGCGAGGCTCGCGCGCAGCGCGCCCGCGTGCTTCGGATCCGCGGCGAGCGCCGCCTCGGCGAGGTGCAGCGCCTCGAGCGGCGCGCTCTCCGCCTTCTTCAGCGCGGCCTCGGCGACGGCGTTCGGCCCGCCCGCGAGCGCGACGAGCTGCGGCGAGACTGCCCAGTGAGGCGTCCCGTACAGCTCCGTCGTCGAGCGCCCGTGGAACCAGCCCTGATACTGCTCCCAGATCGCGCGCGCCGACCACGAGACCTTCCCGTAGCCCTCGCCGACCTCGAGCTGCGGCGGCAAGCGCAGCTCGCGCAGCGTCGTCCACACGTCCTTGCCCGCGTTCATCGCGGCGACGATCGCGTCGTGCACATGAAGCGTCGCGTCGCGCATGCGCGCGATCTCGCTGCGAATCACGTCGCGTCCGACCACCGGATCGTGATGGCCGACGCAGAGCAGCTCGGCCTCGAAGCCGAGCAGCATCTCGAGCGTCGCGACGTACTCGAGCGCGTCGCGGTAGCGGTCGCCGCGGATCGTCACGAGGTTCGGGAAGTGCCCGAACAGCGCGCCGAACACGTTGCCGGCGAACAGCACGCGCCGCTGCGGGAGCCACGCGACGAGCGAGTCGCGCGTCTCGGCGCCGTTGCACGCGACCAGCTCGAAGTCGACGCCGCCGAGCGCGAAATGGAAGCGCTCGCGGAACAGCACGTCGGGCTTCGGCTGCGACTGCTTCGGCAGCGGCGCGCCGCTCGCGCCCGCCATGCCGCGAAACGCCTGCGCGAACGCGAAGCTCGAGCGGCGCTGGCGGAACGGCGCGAGGCGCGCGTCGTAGGCCTGGTGCTCGCTGTTATCCGCCTGCGCGACGACGAGCGTCCCGGCTTCCTTGAACAGGTCGACGCCGCCGACGTGGTCGACGTGCCCCTGCGTGAGCACGATGTACTTCACCGGTCCCGCGTCGACCGAGTCGAAGTAGCGCTTGTGGACGGGCGCTTCGAAGCCGAGGCCGGTGTTGATCACCACGCGGCCTGCCGGCGTGACGACCAGGAACGCGTTCGAGTAACCCTCGCTCAGGTAGACGTCGTCGGCGACGCGCTTCTGCCGGACCGTCGTCGCCGGCAGCATCGAGAACGCGTCGGGACGGCTGCGCCAGAGCGGCTCGGACATCGCGGCACCTCGGGGTTCGAGAAGAAGCGCACGCTAGTGAACCCGCCGAAGCCGAGGCGAGGCACTTGGCGAAACGCGGTCAGACCCTGTTTGGCCGAGTGCGGGGTCTAAGATGGCCCCATGCCCTACTTCCGCTCGGTCGGCGAGGTCCCGCGCAAGCGCCACACGCAGTTCCGCACGAGCGCCGGCGCGCTGCTCTACGAGGAGCTCGTCGGCGAGGAGGGCTTCTCGTCGGATTCGGCGCTGCTCTATCACCGCGCGCTGCCGTCGGCGATCGTGGACTCGCAGCCGTGGCCGCTGCCGGATCCCGCGCTCGCGACGAACCACCCGCTGCGGCCGCGCCACTTCCGGCTGCTGGACCTCTTCGCGCCGCCGCTCTGGAGCGCGACCGACGCGGTGACTGGCCGCCGCACGATCCTCGGCAACCGCGACCTGCGCATCGCGTATGTCGTCGCGAGCGCGCCGTCGCCGCTCTATCGCAACGCGTGCGGCGACGAGTGCGTGTTCGTGCAGGCCGGCGAGGCGGTCGTCGAGACCAGCTTCGGCGCGCTCGCGGTGAGCGCGGGCGACTACTTACTCGTG
>DASTOI010000163.1:0-4022 GCA_035762585.1 Myxococcota bacterium | reverse complement strand
ATTCTCAGGGGGGCTCCGCTGCGCTGGACCTCGCCTCCGCCGCCCCCGGCCCCGCCGCGGCCGCTCGTGCTCGGGGTGTCGATCGATTTGCTTGGGGAAGGGTGCGGAGCGGTCGGCTTCGAGCCGACCGCTCCGCACGCTGCGCGTACTCACCTGCATGTTGCCGTGCGGGGCATCTCTGAGCTGTTAGGGCTCTTCGCGCTTCCAGAAGCGTTGCCAGGTTTCGAGGTCGAAGGGGAGGCTGCCGCGGCCGGTTTGGTGTTTGGGCCATTCGGCGGGCGGCAGCGTGAGCGGGTTGGCGCCGAGCTCGGCGCCGTACACGAGCAGGTGTCGGCGGCGCGCGAAGAGCCAACGACCTTCGCGCTTCTCATAGGTGTCGTGGTACTGGATGGCCTGCACGATCCAGCGCGTGCTCTCCGGGCCGCCGTCCTGGATCTCGCCGCGCGTGTAGACGATCCCGCTCGCGTGCGCGTCGTCCGCGAAGTCGACGACGTGGTTGCCGACGTGCAGGAACGTGACGCCCACCGCGCGCAGCGCGCGCGCGAAATCAGCCCGCAGCGCCGCGTGTCCGCTCGCCGCTTTGCCGACGCGCACGTCGGGCACGTAGAGCCCCACGAGCCGGTCGAGATCGCGCGCGTCGAGGTAGACCGCGTAGCGGTGCGCGAGCTGCTGGATCTCCGTGATCGCGAGCGCGCGCTCGAGCTCCGTCACGCGCGCTCTCCTCGCGGCGTCAGCCGCACGGGAATTCGCTTCCAAGCGTTCAGCTCGCCGGAGCGCAAGCGCGCGGGCTCGCCGATCAGCTCGATGCTTGCGAAGCGCGCGAAGAGCTCCTCGAGGAACACGCGCGCTTCGAGGCGGCCGAGCGCGGCGCCGAGACAGAAGTGCTCGCCGAAGCCGAACGAGACGTGCGGGTTCGGATCCCGCGCGAGGTCGAAGCGCTCCGGCTCGCGGAAGACGTCTTCGTCCCGGTTCGCCGACGCGTACATCATCACGACGCGCTCGCCCGCGCGGATCTTCTGGCCGCGCAGCGAGGTATCGCGCGTGGCGGTCCGCCGGAAGTAGTGCACCGGCGCGAGCCAGCGCAGGAACTCTTCGACCGCGCTCTCGATCAGCGACGGGTTCGCGGCGAGCCGCGCGTACTGCTCGGGGCGCTGCATCAGCTCGAGCATGCCGCCGGCGATCGTCGAGCGCGTGGTCTCGTTGCCCGCGATCGCGATCTGTACGAACAGCCCTGCGAACGTGGGGAGATCGACCTGTTCGCCATCGAGCTGCGCATTCTGCAGCACGTGTAGCAGCGAGGCGTCGGCGCGGCGCTCGGACGCCGCGGTCTTCTGTGCGAGCTGAAACGCGTAGGCGCCGAACGCGAACGCGCTCTGCGTGCCGGTCTCGCGGCCCTGCGCGATCTCGGGATCGGCGGCGCCCGCGAGCAGGTCCGCCCACTCGCCGACGCGCTCGCGATCCTGCGTGGGGATCCCCAACAAGTCGCACACGATCGCGAGCGGCAGCGGGCGCGCGAGATCCATCACGAGGTCGCACTCGCGCAGCTCCGCGGCGCGCGCGAGCGCCGCGCGCACGACCTCGCGCATGCGGCCCTCGAGCCCGCGCACCACGCGCGGCGCGAACGAATAGAGCACGCGCTTGCGAATCTCCGTGTGCCGCGGCGGATCGAGCGACAGCAGCGTCGGCAGCTGATCGGTGAAATCCGCGAGCTGCATCCCCTTCCGCTGCGCCGAGAACAGCTCGGGCTGGCGCGAGACGGCGAGCACATCGGCGTGCTTCAGCAGCGCCCAATAACCGCCGACGCCCGGCGCCTCCTGCCACGAGACCGGCTCTCGCCGCCGCAGCTCCGCATACACCGCATGCGGCGGTCCGGATGACGAGAGCACGTCGATGTCGAGCAAATGCTTCACGCCGGGGCGATAGCGCGGACGAACTGCGAGAGCGACGGCATCGCGCCCGCCGTCGACGACGAAGAGTGCCGTCGGTCGCACCTCGATGGCGCGCCGGAGCTCCCGCGCACGAGGCGCGCGCTACCGCAGTCTCGTCAACGCCTTCGTCACCGCCGCCAATGCCGACGGCCGATCGCTGGAGAGAGCGCGCTTCTGCAGATCCTCGATGCGAGCCAGCAATGCCGCCCGCCCCGCGAGATGCGCGTTCACTGCAGCGAGCGCATCGGCGGGTCCGCTTCCGAGCACGTCGCACGCGAGGCCCGCGTGCAGGTCGAGCAGCTCGCCGCGCAGCAGCTCGAGCTCGACGCGGTCCCACGAGTCGGTCGGCCACGCGCGCGCGATCCGGTCGTATGCCCAATTGAGGCCCGTGCGCTCGCCGAGCGCGGTGTACGCGATCGCGGTCGCGGCGAGCGGCGCCCGCGTCTGCTCGCTGACGAGCAGCATCGAGACGCCGTGATCGGCGACCGCGGTGCTCGCGACGTCGCGCGCGAGATCCTCCGGAAAACCGCGCGCCGCAAAGCGCGTCATCAGGTCGTCGCCGCGCGCGAGCCCGCTCTGCGCCGGCAGGTCCGCGCGCAGCGCGCGCAGCTCCGCGAGCCCGCCCCGCCAGCGCGCGACGCGTTCCAGCGCCGGGCTCGCGATCCCGCGCCGCACGAGCAGGCGCGCGACGCCGCGCTGCGCGCGGTCCTGCACGAGCAGCGCGTCGTAGACCGCCTCGCGCTCGGCGCCGCTCGCGAGCGAGCGCGCGCGGAAGTCGAAGCCCGAGAGCATCTCGTGCGCGAGCAGCAGCGCGTTCGCGACGACGTGCGTCTCGGCCTCGAGCTCGCGGCAGAGCAGCGGGATCAGCGCGACGCCGCCGCTGTCGATCAGCTCGTTGGTGACGACCATGGCGCCGATCTCGCGGCGCAGCCGGTGCTGCTCGAGCGCTTTCGGGTGGGCCTGCGCGAGCCGCTCCGGGAAGTAGGCGCGATAGAGCGCTTCCGCGAAGTCGGGGAGCCGCCAATCGGAGGCCGCGAGCAGTCCGCGCTGGAGCTGCAGCTTCGCGAGCCCGAGCAGCCACGCGAGCTCGGGCCGTAACAACCCGCCGCCGCGCGCCTCGAGCGTCGCGGCGTCCGGCAGTCGGCCTTGCGCGGGGCTCATGCCCTCGGCTCTGCACAGGAACTCGATCGCCCACGCGAAGCCCTCGCGATCGAGCTTGGCGCGACGCTCATCGAGCGAGAGCACGAGCGCCTGCGCGCGATTGTGCGCGAGCACGCGCTCGCAGCTCTCCTCGGCGAACGTGTGGAGCAGCGCGTCGCGCTGTTCGCGCGCGAGCTCGCCGCTCGCGACCAACGGCGCGAGCGCGATCTTGAGGTTCACCTCGTGATCGGAGAGATCGACGCCGGCGCTGTTGTCGATCGAGTCGGTCTCGAGGCGCACGCCGGCGGCGGCGGCCTCGCTGCGCGCCTCCTGCGTGAAGCCGAGGTTTCCACCCTCGGCGACCACGCGCGCGCGCAGCTCGCGGCCGTCGACGCGCACCGAATCGTTCGCGCGGTCGCGCACGTCGGCGTGCGACTCCTCGGCGCTCTTCACGTAGGTGCCGATTCCGCCGTTCCAGAGCAGGTCGACGCGCATGCGCAGCGCCGCGCGAATCACTTCCTCGCCCGAGGCGAGGCTGCGCTCGATGCCGAGCATCGCGCGCGCGGCGGCCGAGAGCCGGATGCGGCTCGCGTCGCGGCGATACACGCCGCCGCCCTTCGAGATCTTCGCGGCGTCGTAATCGGCCCACGTGGAGCCCGGCTTCTCGAACAGGCGCGCGCGCTCCGCCCACGCGAGCTCCTGCTGCGGATCGGGATCGAGGAACACGTGCCGGTGATCGAACGCCGCGAGCAGCTTCACGCGCTGCATCAGCAGGAAGCCGTTTCCGAACACGTCGCCCGACATGTCGCCGATGCCGATCGCCGTGTAGCTCGACTTGTCAGGGTCGATGCCGAGCTCGGCGAAGTGATGGCGCACGCACTCCCACGCGCCGCGCGCGGTGATCGCGAACTTCTTGTGGTCGTATCCGGCCGAGCCGCCGGACGCGAACGCGTC
>DASTOI010000162.1:0-2925 GCA_035762585.1 Myxococcota bacterium | reverse complement strand
CGTCGTCCTGTGTGCGGGCCGTGCCCGGTGTCTGTGGAGCGTTCGATGGAGACCGCGCCTTGCGGTTCCCCTCGGCTCACGGGCGGCGAGACTAAGCGGACCGCACGCGCGGTGTCAACGCGGAATCTCGCGCCGCGCCTGTCGCTCGAGCACGTCGCGTACGGCAGGCGGCAGGTAACGCGCATCCAGCTGCGCCCGCGCGTGGCGCAAGAGGCCCGCCGCGAGCGCGTCGATCTGCGCGCCGGCCGGATCGCTCGCGAGCAGCACGACCCACGGCGCGCCGCGCACGAGCGCCGGCCCGCTCGCGAGCCCGGGCGCATCGGCCGCGCCGCGCAGCACGCGCACCGAGATCCCGCACTCGCGCGCCAGCTCGGCGAGCGCGTCGCGCAGCGCGGGCGGCTCCATCTCCGGCCTCCCCTCGACAAGGTGAAGCGTGGGGACGTTCCTCCTTTTTCAGCGCTCGCGAAACAAGGAGGAACGTCCCCGTCCTTCACCTTTTTCGTGCGCGTCAGCGCCGCCGGTTCGTCGGCTGATGGGCGAAGCGCGAGAGCGCCTCGCGCTCGGCCTCGCTCAGGTCGACGAGGTGCACGCCGGTCTCCCAGCGGTGTGCCGCGGAATCGATCTGGCCGGCGTCTCCGGTCCACACGACGCGGCCCGCGGCGCGGATCTCGGGGCCGCTCGGCGGCAGCCGGAACGCGACCCGCACGCGCTCGCCGACCTCGATCGGCCGGCGCAGCTGAACGCACAAGCCGCGCGGCGAGAGGTTCAGCGCGAGCTCGCGCTCGGACGCGCCGTCCTCGCGCGTCAGCTCGACGGGAATCGGCGCAGCGAAATCGCGGCGCGGATCGTCGCCCCTCATGCGCGCAGCTCACGCGCGAGCGCGAGCCACTCCGCCGGCGCGAGCGCCTCCGCGCGCGCGCGCCGATCGAGGCCGGCGCGCGTGAGCCACGACGCAACCCGCGCGGAGTCGATCTCGCCGTGGTGCCGCAGCGACGTCACGAGCGTCTTCCTCCGGTGCGCGAACGCCGCGCGCACCAGCCGCTCGACCGCTTCGAGCTCGCCCGGCCCGAGCGCGAAGTCCGCGCGCGGCGTGAGCAGCGCGAAGCTCGAGACGACTCTCGGCGCAGGATAAAAGCACTGGGGATGCAGGGCGAGGCCGAGCTTCACGCGCGCGACGAGCTGGTGCAGCACCGCGAACGAGCCGTAATCACTCGTGCCGGGCTGCGCGCCGATCCGGAGCGCGACCTCGCGCTGCAACATCACCGCCCAGCCGGCGAGCTGCGGCGCGAGATCGAGGAAGCGGCGCATCAGCGGCGTCGCTGCCGAGTACGGAAGGTTCGCGACGATGCGCACCGGCGCGCCGCCTCCCTCGAGCGCAGCGATCTCGGCGGCGAGGTCGACCTCGAGCGCGTCCGCGTGCAAGAGCCGTGCGTTCGGCGGGAGCACGCTCTCTGCGGCGAGCGCGCGCACGAGGCCGGCGTCGATCTCGATCGTCGTGACGGCGCGCGCGCGCCGCGCGAGCGCGCGCGTCAGGATTCCGAGGCCGGTGCCGATCTCGAGCACGCCTGCGCCGGGCTCCACCTCCGCGAGCCGCACGAGCTTCTCCGCCTGCGCCTCATCGCACAGGAAGTTTTGACCGAGCTCCTTGTTGGCGACCAGCCCGTGACGTTGAAGGAACGCCCGCGCGGCGGCAGGCGTCATGCCTCGGCCCACGGGCGCTGCGACAGCGGAACGCGCGAGAACGCGCTCAGCGCGAGCGAATCGCGCGCGCCGCGTGCGAGCAGCTGCGCGCCGGCCGCGGCGATCATCGCGGCGTTGTCGGTGCAGAGCGCGAGCGGCGGCAGGAACAGGGCAAAGCCGTCGCGCCGCGCCGCCGCGGCGAGCTCGCGGCGTAGCCGCGCATTCGCCGCGACGCCGCCGACGACCGCGACGCGCGCGAGCCCCTCATCGCGCGCCGCGCGGCGCGCCTTCGCGACGAGCACGTCCGTCGCGGCGGCTTCGAAAGACGCCGCGAGATCGGCCGCGCGCTCGGGATGCTTCTCGACCGCGAGCGCGACCGCGGTCTTCAGCCCGCTGTAGGAGAAGTCGTAGCCCGGCTCGTCCGCCATCGGACGCGGAAACGAGAACGCCGCCGAGTCGCCGCGCTCGGCGAGCTTCGCTAGCGCGGGCCCGCCCGGATACGGCAACCCTAACAGCTTGGCGACCTTGTCGAATGCCTCGCCGACCGCGTCGTCGCGCGTCTCGCCGAGCACGTGCGCCGGCCCGTCCGCCTCGACGCGATACAGCGCCGTGTGACCGCCGGAGACCACGAGGCCCAGATACGGCGGGACCAGCGCCGCGTCCGCGATCTCCGCCGCCGCGAGATGGCCCGCGAGATGGTGGACGCCGACCACCGGAACGCCGAGCCGGTACGCGTACGCCTTCGCGAACGAGAGGCCGACGAGCAGCGAACCGAGCAGCCCCGGCCCCGCGGTCACCGCGACGCCGGTCAGCTCCCGCTCCGCGACGCCCGCCTCCGCGAGCGCCGCCGCGACCACCTGCGACACGACGCGCACGTGATCGCGCGAAGCGAGCTCCGGCACGACGCCGCCATACGGCGCATGCACCGCCGCCTGCCCGCGCACCGTGCTCCCCAGCACCTCGCGTCCACCCCGCACCACCGCCGCCGCCATCTCGTCGCAGCTGCTCTCGATCCCGAGCACGACGCTGTTTTCGATCATCGCCGCGACACTCTCATCGCCCTGCCCAACAAGCGCAACGCGCGCGCCCGAATCAGAAGAGCGCGGGAGGCGCGGCTCAAAGCCGCGCCGACCCGCGCCGTCCCACCCAGATGAAGCGCAAGAGGCGTCCCACGAGCACGAGCAGCCGCGGCGGGGCCGGGGGCGGCGGCGCCGAGGTAAAGCGCAGCGGAGCCCCCCTGAGAAT
>DASTOI010000161.1:0-16619 GCA_035762585.1 Myxococcota bacterium | reverse complement strand
CGGAAAGCGAGCCCGCCGGAGGCGGCGGCCGGCGCGTCCGTGACGCAGACCGAGCTCTCCACGGCCTCCGCGTCGGCGCAAGCGGGTGAGGTTCAAGAGATCATCGTGACGGCCCGGAAGCGCACGGAGTCGCTTCAGAGCGTTCCGTCCACGCTCGCCGCTCGAGCGCAGGCCTCCGCCGACTTTCGAACCGAGAGCTACGCGCGCATCGACGAGAGCGGCTTCCGCCGCACCGCGAACGCGCCGCTCTCGACGTTCTCGATCGACGTCGACACCGCGTCGTACGCGAACGTGCGGCGCTTCCTGACGAGTGGCGCGCTCCCGCCGGCCGACGCGGTGCGCATCGAGGAGCTGATCAACTACTTCGCGTACGACTACCCGCCGCCGGCGAACGGCGCGCCGTTCGCGGTGCACGCCGAGACGCTCGCGTGCCCGTGGCAGCCGCAGCACGCGCTCGTCCGCATCGGCCTGAAGGCGCGCGAGATCGACGCCTTCGTGCGGCCGGAGACGAACCTCGTATTCCTGCTCGACGTCTCCGGCTCGATGAACGAGCCCAACAAGCTGCCGCTCGTGAAGCGCTCGCTCGAGCTGCTCGTGGATCAGCTGAACCGGCGCGATCGCGTCGCGATCGTCGTCTATGCGGGCGCCTCCGGCCTCGTGCTCGAGCCGACGCGCGGCGACGAGCGCGCTCGCATCCTCGATGCGATCGAACGCCTCGAGGCCGGCGGCTCGACGAACGGCGGCGCCGGCATCGAGCTCGCGTACGCGCTCGCGCAAGCCGGCCATCGCCCCGGCGTCGCGAGCCGCGTGATCCTCGCGACCGACGGCGACTTCAACGTCGGCGTGACGAGCGAGGGCGAGCTGACGCGGCTCGTCGAGCGCAAGGCGCGCGGCGGCGTGTTCCTGTCCGTGCTCGGCTTCGGCATGGGCAACTACAAGGACTCGATGCTCGAGCAGCTCGCGGACCGCGGCAACGGAAACTACGCGTACATCGACACGCAGAACGAAGCGCGCAAGGCGCTCGTGGAGCAGCTCAGCGGCACACTGATTACGGTCGCGAAGGACGTGAAGATCCAGGTCGAGTGGAACCCGGCGCTCGTCTCGGCCTACCGGCTGATCGGCTACGAGAACCGCGCGCTCGCCGACGAGGATTTCCTCGACGACGCGAAGGACGCCGGCGAGATCGGTGCGGGCCACAGCGTGACGGCGCTCTACGAGATCGTCCCGGTGGGCGTGCCTGCGCCGGGCGGAAAGCTCGAGCCGCTGAAGTACCAGGCCGCGCGCGCGCCGCGCGCTGCTGCGTTCGGCGACGAGCTCGCGACGGTGAAGCTGCGCTGGAAGGCGCCCGACGGCGATCGCAGTAAGCCGCTCGCGGTTGCGGTCGCGGCCGGCGCGACGCCGCTCTCCGCGGCGTCCGCCGACGCGCGCTTCGCCGCCGCGGTCGCGGCGTTCGGGATGCTGCTGCGCGAATCCGCGCATCGCGGCAACGCGAGCTGGGACGACGTCGTCGCGCTCGCGCAGCCGGCGCTTCGCGACGACCCGCACGGGCTGCGCGCGGAGTTCGTCGCGCTCGCGCGCACCGCGCAGCGGCTGCAAGGCGAGCGCGTCGCGGCGTTGGAAGCTCGGCAACGGTGACCGCCCGCACGGGTGGGCCTTGGGGTCAGACCCCAAAGGGCCTTCCTGCGCAACTCCTCGGCGCCGCCTCCGTTTGATAGCGTGCCCCGCACCGACAAGGAGCACCCGATGCTTCGCGCCATCGCCTCGCTCGTCGCGTTCGTCTTCGCCGCGAGTGCATTCGCCGCGGGCGGCGGCGGCGGGGGAGGCGGCGGCTTCAGCGGCGGCGGAAGCTCGCCGCAGCAGCTCGCGATGGCGCGTTTCGAGGACGGCGAGAAGGCGCGCAAGCAGGGCGTCGAGGCGCTGCAAGAAGCGCAGAACGCGACCGACGAGGCGGCGAAGAAGGACGCGCTCGAGACCGCGACGGGAAAGTTCAAGCGCGCGCTGCGCGCGTACAAGGAAGCGACGCGCGCCGACCGCAAGGCCTATTACGCCTTCAACGGCATCGGCTTCTGCGAGCGCATGCTCGGCGACTACGAGGCGGCGCTCGCCGCGTACGACCGCGCGCTGAAGATCGAGCCCGGCTTCCCGCAGGCGGTCGAGTACCGCGGCGAGGCCTACCTGAACCTCGGCAAGCTCGAAGAGGCGAAGGCTGCATACATGGACCTCTTCGGGCGCGAGCGGCCGCTCGCCGATCTTCTGCTGCGGAAGATGCAGGCTTGGGTCGCGGCTGCGAAGGAGAGCCCGCAGACCCCCGGAGCGCAGGCGCGGCTCGACGAGTTCGCGAAGTGGGTCGAAGAGCGCGCGACGCTCGCGCAGCAGACCGCGAGTCTCGCGCCCGCGGCGAGCGTGACGGAGATTGCGAGCTGGTAGCGGTGCCGCGCGCGTGACTCGCGCGCTCGGCGCCTGCGCCGCGCTGCTTCTCATCGGCACGCCGTTCGCGGCCGGCGCGCGCGCGGAGGGCGCGTGGCGCTGGGAGCTTCCGCGCGGCATGCCGGCGCCGCCGGTGCCCGCGGACAATCCGATGTCCGCGCGCAAGGTCGAGCTCGGGCGGCGGCTGTTCTACGACACGCGTCTCTCGGCGACCGGCGCGTACGCGTGCGCGTCGTGCCACCAGCAAGCGCGCGCGTTCAGCGACGGCCGCGCACGCGCCGTCGGCGCGACCGGCGAGCTCCATCCGCGCAGCGCGATGGCGCTCGCGAACGTCGCGTACAACGTGCGCTTCGGCTGGGACGATCCCGAGACGGCGTCGCTCGAGGCGCAGGCGCTCATCCCGATGCTCAACACCGCGCCGATCGAGCTCGGCGTCGCCGGGAACGAGGCGCGCATTCTCGAAGCGCTGCGGCGCGATCGCTTCTACGCGCGCGAGTTTCCGCGCGAGTTCTCCGATGCGGCGAGCGGATTCGATCTCGCACACGTGCGCAAGGCGATCGCGGCATTCGAGCGCACGTTGATCTCGGGCAGCTCGGCCTACGACCGCGCGGTCTACGGCGACGAACGCGATGCGCTCTCTCCCGCTGCGCGCCGCGGGCTCGCGCTGTTCGCGTCGCCGGAGCTCGCGTGCAGCGAGTGTCACGGCGGGCCGACACTCGGCGGCGCGGACGCCGCGTTCCACAACACCGGCCTGTTCAACCTCGACGGGCAGGGGGCCTACCCGCCCGCCGGGCAGGGGCTGTTCGCGCGTACGCGCGCTCCTGCCGACGTGGGGCGTTTCCGCGCGCCGAGCCTCCGCAACATCGCGCTGACGGCGCCGTACATGCACGACGGCAGCGTCGCGACGCTGCGCGACGTGCTCGCGCACTACGCGCGCGGCGGGCGGAACGCGCGCGCGGGAGATGGCGGGAAGCCCGGCTCACGCAATCCGCACCAGAGCGAGCGCGTGCGCGGCTTTGCGCTGAACGCCGAGGACGAGGCGGCGCTTCTGGCGTTCCTCGAAGCACTGACCGACGAAGCGTTCGTGAAGGACGAGCGCTTCTCGGACCCATTCGCGGCCATGCGGCGCGCAGCGGCGGCAGCGAGCAGCGTATCCTCGGCGCCCGATGAGGGCGCCCACTGATTCACGCGGACCGCTCGCCGGGCTGCTCATGCTCGACCTGGGCCAGGTTTATCAGGGGCCTTACGCGGCGCTGCTGATGGCGCAGGCGGGCGCGACGGTGGTGAAGATCGAGCCGCCGAGCGGCGAGCCGCTGCGCACGCGGGAGCTCGTGGGCAGGAAGACGCTGCCCGCGATGGCGACGCTGAATCAGCACAAGCGCGCGATCACGCTGAACCTGAAGCACGCGCGCGGGCGCGAGCTGCTCGTCGCGCTCGCGAAGCGCGCCGACGTGCTGATCGAGAACTACGCGCCCGGCGTGATGGATCGCCTCGGCGTCGGCGCGAGCGTGCTGATGGCCGCGAACCCGCGCCTCGTCTACGCGACCGGCACCGGCTACGGGTTATCAGGCCCCGACCGCGATCACCTCGCACTCGACTTCACCGTGCAGGCGGCTTCCGGTGCGATGAGCGTGACCGGCTTCCCGGACGGCCCGCCCGTGAAGGCCGGCCCGACGTGGATCGACTTCCTGTCCGGCACGCACCTCTACGCCGGCGTGATGACGGCGCTCTTCGAGCGCGAGCGGACCGGCCGCGGCCGGCTCGTCGAGGTCGCGATGCTCGACGCCGCGATTCACACGCTCGCCTCGCAGCTCGAGTGGATCACCGACAAGGGCGAAGCGCCGCCGCGCGTCGGCAACCAGCAGGGGAGCTACATGCTGGCGCCCTACAACGCCTACGCGACGAAGGACGGCGGCACGGTCGTGTTGTTATGCCTCACCGAGCCGCACTGGAAGAGCCTGTGCGCCGCGATGGGCCGCCCCGAGCTCGCCGACGACGATCGCTACCGCACGACGCCGCGCCGCCTGAAGCGCCGCGACGAGGTCGACGCGCTGGTCGGCGCGTGGTGCGCGCAGTTCGAGCGCGACGAGCTCGCCGCGAAGCTGCGCGAGGCCAAGGTGCCGTCCGCGCCGGTGCGCGACGTGCGCGAGGCGCTCGAACGCCCGCACCTCCACGAGCGCGGCGCGCTGGAGTGGTTCGAGCACGCGAGCCTCGGCCGTATCGCACTGCCGCGCAGCCCGATCCGCCTGCACGGCGCGCCGCATCTCCCCGCCGCCCAGAATCCGAAGCTCGGCGAGCACAACCTGGAGATCTACGGCGAGTTGTTGGGGCTGTCGCCTGCGGAGGTCGAAGCGCTCGCAGCGGAGGGCGCGATCTGAACCGCTTCGCTCGGGCCGGGCAGCTGGATCGAGCGGAGCAGCGATGCGAGCAAGCGCTCGGCGGGCCTCGAAGTGTCGCCATAGGTGACGTCGGCGACGAGCGCGAACGGGCCTGCCTCCGCGACCGTGATCATTCGGTGCCCCGGGAGCCAGTGCTCCGCGCGCAGCTTCGTCGCGAGCGCAGCGACCGAAGCTCCGCCGATCGTGAGTTGACGCGGGACCGAAGGTCGCTCGCTCCAATGATTGGGCGGCCGAAGCGCGCGGTAGGGCGCGAGCGCGCCGTCCCGCAGGGACTCGAGGGTCTCGTGAGGGCGACGCGTGCGAACCGTCAGCTCGATCCCAACGCCCTTGCCGCCGTCATAGATCGCCACGATGGGGTGGCCAGGCAGACGGCGGATCGTCCAGCGCTCGAGGCCATCGATCGCATCCGGGAACGTGACACCGTTCGAGTCCCGATAGGGCCCTGGTGATCGGACCTCGCTGCACATCGCAGCAATCCGTGAGCTCTCGATGTGGACGTTGATCGCTGTGACCGCGTCGGCTGCGAGCTTTGCGTTGCTTCCCGAGCTGGTTCCGATCGCGAATTGGATCGGTGCATGGTCGCGAATCTCGACGCCGGCCCAACGATCGGCGAACAGAGGCCAGCGGCCGAGCCACGCGCAGTTCAATTCCGGCCACGGCACGGCGAGGAGCGGCGAATACGAGCGCGCGATCCACTCGAAGAATCTCAGCGAGTGCTCCGTCATGACGAGCGCGCCGGTCTTGACGCCGTCGGGCGTCCCGATGGCGGCCGGAGAGCGGACGCAAAACACTGCTCGATCCGTTCACCGGCCACGAGCGGAGCGAGACTCTCCGCGTCTGCGGGGCCGCATCCTCCTCGCGCGGCGGCCGACTGAGCTGCGAGGCAAGCGGCCGCCGCGACGAGGCAGCGCAATCCCCTCACATCCTCTCCATCACCTGCTCCGCGAAGTCGCGCAGCTGACCGCGCGCGTCGGCCATCGGCGGGAGCAGGGTCACCTCGCGCAGGCCGGCGCGCTCGTGCTCGCGCAGCATCGCGACGATTTCGTCGGGCTCGCCGACCAGGCCGCCGCTCGCGCGGATCACGTCGGGCGTGATGAAGCGGCGCTCCTCGGGCATCAGGTAGGTGCAGTGTCCCTCGTGCACGCGCAGGTGCAGTCGCTCGCGCGGAATCCCTAATGCCTTTATGAAGCTCCGGTACTTGTCCCACGTATCGCGCGCCGGCGCCGGGATGAACTGGTCGCTGCCCGATTTCTCCGCGAGCTCCCACCAGAAGTGGAGCGTCGCGCTCGCCATCGAGCCGACCGCGTCGATCACGCGCTCGCTCGTCAGCTTCTCGCCCGCGCGCAGCACGCACGAGAACGTGAGCGCCGCAGTGTGGAAGCTCGGCGGCAGCGTGCGGCCCGCCTTCGCCGCGCCGTCGCGGATCGCGGCGAGGCTGCGCTGCATGTGCTCGAACGATTCGCCGCCTGCGGAGATGCGGCCATCGCCGTACGCGCCCGCGGCGGCGAGCGCGAGCGGGCCATTCGCCGCGACCCAGATCGGGATCTCGTGCGCGACGTCGACGAAGCCGAGCTCGCGGTGCAGGAAGCGGATCGCGCGCGTCTCGCCGCGCTGCGTGTACTCGACCTCCTCACCGCGCAGGAGCCCGCGGACGACGCGCAGGTACTCGCGGAACTCGCGCGGCGGCACCGGATCGAAGCCCATCACCCGCATCGCAGTGTGGCCGGTGCCGATGCCGAGGAATACGCGTCCGGGTGCGATGCGATTGATCGACGCGATCGAGTGCGCGGTGACCGGCGCGCTGCGCGTGCCCGCGACCGCGACGCCGGTGCCGAGCTTGATGCGCGACGTGTGGTGCGCTGCGAGCGCCAGCACTGCATAACAATCGGACCAGATCATCTGGGAATCGGGCACCCAGCCGTGGTCGTAGCCGAGCTGCTCCGCGTACTGCAGCAGCTGCCAGTCATCGATCTTGGTCGCGACCATCGCGCCGAACTTCATGAGATGGGCTCCCTTTCCGTCAACCCCGTGGCGAAGCCTCGTCGTCGACACCCACAGTCGCGGGTGCCCGCGCAGTCGCGAACACACACCAACACGCCGCGGTCACGAGCGAGAACGCGATGTCGGATCCGATCGTGGACGTCACCGGAATCCATGCGACCTCCTCAAGCCGCGGAATCACCGCTGCGAGCTCAGCAAGGAACGAGAACGCGATCACCGCGCCGAAGAGCGTCCCGAGCGTCAGCGCGATCTGCCAGAAGCGTCCGCGCGAGAGCTCCGAGCTCCGCTGGAGCGATGCCAGCAAACCGCAGCGATCCTCGAACGCGGCCGACGATGCGAGCGCGTAGCGCACGGCGAGCACGAGGCCCGGGACTACTAGGAAGAGCGATGCAACGCCGACGAAGAGTCCGCTGAAGACGTTCACGGCGAGGAGCCGAGGCCACGCGCGCACGCCCTCGCGAAGCATTTCCCAGGCGCCGACCTGCAGCTCGCGCGCGACGCCCCGTGCGACGACGAGCGTACAGCCGTCGAGCAAGGGGCGTGCGAGCGCCGTCGGGATGGAGGCGAGCGCGATCTCGGCGAATCGCTGCTCCGCGACGGCCCTTTCGACGATGTTCGCGTAGAACAGCTCGGTCAGGAGGGCCGCTGCCACGGTCATGCCGAGCAGCGACGGATTCGTGAGCACGTGCAACGCGAACGGGATGGGAGACCTCCCGCTCTGCCGCACTCCGAGGTCGGCAGCCGGCGGCGCATAGACGTTCTTCGAGAGGTCCGTCAGCGCAGCACCTCGATCGCATCGCCCACCGAAATCTCGCCCGGCTCGATCACGCGCCAGTAGACGCCGCGGAAGTTCTGGCCGCGCGTCTCCTTGCGCTGGACGAACTTCAGCGCGTCGTTGCCGAAGCGCGCGTTGAACTTCCTGCAGCCGTCGTGCGGCTCGGGCGTCATCTCGACGAGGGCGCCTCCGATGCGAAGCTGCGTGCCGGGCGGCAGATTCGCGGCCGAGAGGTCGAGATCGACGTAGAGGTTGTCGCCGAACGTCGTGAGCGGCTGCCCGGCGGCGATTAGGGTGGCGAGGGCGCGGTTCATCACGGCGAGCTGCGTGTCGAGCTCCCGCGGTCCGAGCTGGCGGCCCCACGCATCGCCCGGGACGCCGAGCTCGCGGTCGAGCACGACGCGCGCGGGCGTCTCGCGCACGCCCTCCGCGGGCCGGCGCAGAATCAGCGCGAGCGTGCCGCGGTCTCGCGGTGCAGGCGGGAGCGCCCGCCAGCCGGAATCGAGCTCGGCGAGCGAGAGGTGGCGAGGCTGCGTGGTCAAGGGCGGGTCCTCGGCGCGCGTAGGAAAGGAGTCTCACGCTAACACGCGGCACCGGCGCGACGGGGTTAGCGTCGCGCGCATGTCGCTCGCGCAAGACGTGTTCTGGAGGCTGCACGACGGGCTGCCCAAGCAGGGGCCCGGCAGCGACGCGTCGACGCTGCGCGCGCTCTCGCTCGCCGGCCCGCTACCGAGCGGTCCGCGCGTCCTCGATCTCGGCTGCGGAACGGGGCGTCAGTCCCTAACACTCGCGCGAGAGACGGGCGGACACGTGAGTGCGGTGGACGTGTGGGCGCCGTCGCTCGCCGTTCTGCGCGAACGCGCCGCGGCAGCGGGGCTCGCCGCTCGGATCGAGACCGTGCAGCAATCGATGGGCGCGCTCGATCTCGGCGCGCGCACGTTCGATCTCGTCTGGTGCGAGAGCGCGGTCTACACGATCGGCTTCGACGCCGCGCTGCGCGCGTGGCGCCCGCTGCTCGCGCCGGGCGGCGCGCTGGCGATCTCCGAGCTCGCGTGGCTTCGCTCCGAGGCACCGCCAGGGGCGCGTCGCTTCTGGGCCGGCGGCTACTCCGCGATGCGCGCGCACGAGGAGAACCTGCGCGCGCTCGAAGCGCAGGGCTACGCGCTACTAGGGAGCTTCACGCTGCCCGACGCTGACTGGGAGGACGGCTACTACACCGAGCTCGCGCGCCGCATCCCCGCAATGCGAACGCAGTACCAAGAGCCCGAAGCGCGTGGGGTGCTCGACGCGACAGAGGAAGAGATCTCGGTGTTCCGTGACCGGGAGGCGAGCTTCGCGTACGTGTTCTACGTCGTCAGGGCCGGCTCTTGACCCGATAGTCGGACCGGCCGTCCACCAGCCGGACCGGAAGCTTCACTTCTGCTTCGCGGCGGCGCCTCGAGCGAGTTGCCGGAGTCGATCGAAATCCGCGGGCCCCAGCTCTCCAGCGTCTCGGCTGGCCAGCGCGGCCTGCAAGCGCGCGGCGAGATCTTTCTCGCTCATGGCCCGTCGCACGAGCTCGAGGAGGTACTCGCTGACGCTCGAGAAACCGCCACTGCGCGCCTCGTTTTCGGCGAACTCTCGCAGTGAATCGGGGAGCGACACGTTCATCGACGTCATGTCGTCAACCTTCCTGCGCCGCGAGGGGCCCGTCAAACAGCGCGCTGCACGAGCCACTTCCCCCGCGCCAGCCACGCCAGCATCAGCCCCGCATTGATTACGGCGTACACGAGGTTCGCGATCCACATGCCTGTCGCGCCGTAGTCGAGGCGCGAGCTGAGGATGATCGCGAGCGGGATGCCGGCGCCGAACGCGGCGCCGACGGAGATGAACATCGGCGTCAGCATGTCGCCGGCGGCCTGCAGCGTGCGGAACGCGACGAAGTAGAGGCCGTAGAAGAGCAGCAGCACCGCCGTGTACGCGAGGTACTCGATCGCGTGGGAGGAGACGAGCGGATCGGTCGTGAAGACTGCGACGAAGTCGGCGCGCCACAGGAACAGCGCGAGCGCGCAGGGCCAGAGCGCGGCGCTCGTCGCTGCGAAGCTCATGCGCACCGCGGGCCAGACGCGCTCGGGACGGCCGGCGCCGAGGTTTTGGCCGACCAGCGTCGCGCACGCGTTCGAGATCGGGAACGCGATCATGATCGCGACCATCTCGACGCGCACGCCGATGCCGTAAGCCGCGACGACCTCGGGGCCGAGGCGGCCCGCGAAGAACGTGAAGAACATCAGGATGCCGGTGCGCGCGAGCATGTGGAGCGACGGCTGCCACGACGACGCGAGCAGCCGGCCGAGCATCGCGCGATCGGGACGGAAGTGCGCGCGGCGAAGCCGCACGCGACCCTCGCCCCGTAACAACGCAGCGAGGATCAGCGCGCCGCCCGCGAGTGAGCCGACGCCGGCGCCGAGCGCGATGCCGGCGACGCCGAGGCGCGGCATGCCGAGCTCGCCGAACGCGAACGCGTACTGCGCGAGCAGCATCACCGCGGCGGAGACGAAGTTCGCGAGCATCGGCGTGGTGGCGTCGCCCGCGCCGGCGAGCACCGACGCGCCGAGCTGGATCGCGATCGGGCCGATCAGCAGCGCGAACGTGATGTGCGCGAACACGGCGATGCCGGCGGCGACGCTCGCGTCCGGCGACATCCAGCGCGCGATCGGGTCGACGAATGCGAGGCTGCCGAGCGCGGCGACCAGCCAGAACGCGCCGCCCGCGAGCAGCGCCTGCCCCGCGACATGCTCCGCGTGCTCGCGCTCCGCGGCGCCGACCATGCGCGCGATGAACATCTGCGTCGCGGTCTGCAGGCCCATCAGGAACAGCATCGTCAGCTGGCGGAAGGTCTGCGACGCGCTGTTCACCGCGGCCAGCGCCTCGGTGCCGAGCCGGCCGGTGATCCACATCTCGCCGATCTGCATCGCGCCGGCGCCCGCGAGCGACGCGACGATCGCGGGCAGCGAGAGCGCGAGCACCGACGTGAGCAGGCTGCCGCGCGTGTGGTCGCGGTCGCGCACGCGCGCGAGCCACGACTGCCTCCGCGGGGTTGCCTCTTCCGCCACCGCGCGACGTTCGCACGCGCCGCGCGCGTCTGCCCGGGGACGTTCTTCAAGAAGTTGAGAAGCGCCCGGGGCGAAGTTTCTTAACTACTTAAAGAACGTCCCCGTCGCGATACCGTGCGAGGGCCTGGGGAGGCCTCGCATGCGCCGCGTCTTCATTGCTCTCGTACTTCTGGTGCTCACGGTCGTCGCGTACGTCCGCATTGCCGGCGGCGGGACGCTCGGCGTGCGTTGGCACGTCGGCGAGCCGACCGCGCGGCCGCGCGCGGCGGAGCGCGTCGCGAGCGAGGCCGCGGCGCAGTCCGGCGCCGCGCGCGCGCTCGGCGCGGCCGATGCGAAGCAGATCCTGTTCGGCGATCTGCACGTCCACACGACGTTCTCGCCCGACGCATTCATGATGGCATTGCCGTCGTCGGGCGGAGACGGCGCGCATCCGGTGAACGACGCCTGCGACTTCGCGCGCTACTGCTCGGCGCTCGACTTCTGGTCGATCAACGACCACGATGTCGGGCTCACGCCCGCGCAGTGGCAGGAGACGATCGGCGCGATCCGCCAGTGCGACGCAGTCGGCGGCGGCGGCGAATCGCCCGACACGACCGCGTTCCTCGGCTGGGAGTGGACGCAGATCGGCTCCACCCCTGATAACCACTACGGCCACAAGAACGTCGTGCTGCGCGGGCTCGCAGACGACCAGATCCCGACGCGACCCATTACGGCCGCGACGGATCAGATCCTCGGCGACGAGGGCTCGGGCGGGATGGCGGGCCCGTGGACGCTCGGCCTGCTCGCGCTCTTCCGTCCCGGCCGCGAGTCCTTCGACTTCATCCGCTTTTGGAACGACATCGCGGTGAAGCCGTGCGCGGAAGGCGTGCCGGTCCGAGATCTCCCTGACGACTGCCGCGAGTCCGTGAAGGATCCGGCGGGATTGTTCGCGAAGCTCGACGAGTGGGGCTTCGACTCGATCGTGATCCCGCACGGCACGACGTGGGGCATCTACACGCCGGCCGGCTCGGCGTGGGACAAGCAGATCGTCGGGGAGCAGTACGACCCGCAGCGCGAGACGCTGATCGAGGTGTTCTCAGGGCACGGGAATTCGGAAGAGTTCCGGGCGTGGCGCGAGGTCGAGATCGCGGCGGACGGCACGAAGACGTGCCCTGCGCCCAGCGGCGGCTTCACGCCCTCGTGCTGGCGCGCCGGCGAGCTGATCGCAGAGCGCTGCGCGGCGGAGGGAGGCGGCGCGGACGACTGCGCGACGCGCGCCGAGACCGCGCGCGCGAGCTACGTCGCGGCGGATCTCGCCGGGCACCTAACAGTTCCCGGCTCGAACGTGGAGGACTGGCTCGACTCCGGGCAGTGCCCCGATTGCTTCCAGCCTTCGTTCAACTACCGCCCGCGCAGCTCGGTCCAGTACATCATGGCGCTGCGCGACTTCGAGAATCCGCAGCAGCCGCGGCGCTTCGATTTCGGGTTCATGGCGTCGAGCGACAACCATTCGGCGCGGCCGGGAACCGGGTACAAGGAAGTCGCGCGCGACGCGTTCACCGAAGCGCGGCTGCCGCTCGCGGCGAGCCAGTTCTTTCCGCCGCGCGAGCCGGAGGAGGCCGTCGCGCACTCGGTGCCCTTCGATCCGAAGAACGGCACCTACCAATTCTTCGACTTGCGTGAATCGGAGCGCGCGAGCTCGTTCTTCCTGAACGGCGGCCTCGTCGCCGCGCACGCGAACGGCCGCTCGCGCGATGCGATCTGGGACGCGCTGCAGCGGCGCGAGGTGTACGGGACGAGCGGGCCGCGCATCTTGTTGTGGTTCGATCTAGTGAGCGCGACCGGCGGCGGCGCTGGCGAGGTTGCGACGCCCCTCGCGACGATGGGCAGCTCGCTCGCGTACGCCGAGCCGCCGCACTTCTCCGTGCGCGCCGTCGGCTCCTTCGAGCAGAAGCCCGGCTGCCCCGACGACTCGACGCAGGCATTGGGTCCGGAGAAGCTCGCGCGCCTCTGCCGCGGCGAGTGTTACTTCCCGAGCGAGAAACGGCGCCGGATCGCGCGCATCGAGGTCGTGCGCATCCGCCCGCAGAACGCGCCGGGCGAGCCGATCGAGCCGCTGATCGAGGACCCCTGGCAGACGCTCGCGTGCGAGCCGAGCGAGGCCGGCTGCGCGGTCACGTTCAGCGACCCCGAGTTCGTGAGCTCCGGCCGCGACACCCTCTACTACGTGCGCGCGATCGAGGAGCAGAGCCTCGCCGTGAATGCCGACTTGTTACGGTGCGAGCGCGACGGCTCCGGCAAGTGCGTGCGCGTGAAGCCGTGCATCGGCGCGGCGCCGGACGACGAATGCCTCGCCGAGACCGAGGAGCGCGCGTGGTCGTCGCCGATCTTCCTCGAGCACGCCGGCGCGATGCCGGCCGAGCCAGCGCCGGGGCCAGCGACCGGCAATGCGCTCGCGCACGCGGCGGGTGCAGAGCACTGAGAGTGTTCGCTCGCGACGCCTATCCTGCGCAGCTTCCGCCGGAGGAGTCCACGTGACCGAGCTGCCGCATCGATCGTCGTCGCCGAGCGAGTTCCTCGAGCAGTGGCTGCCGCGCGCGTTTGCGCAGACCGGGCTGCCGCCGGGCAGCGAGGGGCTCGACGTCTCGCTCGGGCTCGTGCTCGAAGGCGAGGGCGGCGGCGAGTGGATCGTGCGCATCGCGAACGGCGGCGTGACCGTGACGCGCGGCGCGCGCGACGGAACGCCCGTCACGTACGTGCAACGCGTCGCCGACTGGCGCGGTGCGCTCTACGACGGCGCAGGCGGCGCGATCGGCGAGGGCGCCTCGCGCTTCTTCCGTCCCGGCGCGCTCCGCGCCGTTCCGGACGGCGCCGCGCAGCAGCTCGCCGCTGCGCCCACGCCAGCCGCGCTCGCGGAGCTCGCGAAGCTGGACGGCCTGGTCCGCATGGAGGTGACGGGAGGCGAGGTCGGAAACTGGGCGGTCGCGTTCAAGCTCGGCCCCGGCGCGATCCCGAGCGAGCCGACCGCGACGCTGCGCCTCAGCGCCGACGACGCCGCCGCGCTCGCGCGCGGCGAGCTCGACCCGATGCAGGCGTTCCTCGGCGGCAAGGTCGAGGTGCTCGGCGACATGACGATCATCCTGCAGATGCAGGCCGCGCAGATGATCGCGGCAGAGGCCGCTGCGGGGCGCAGCTGAGGCGCGCGTCGCCTAGCGGCTCCCCACCTCAGGCGCTAGAAAGCCCCGCCTCCGCGGGGTGGTAGTTCAACCGGTTAGAGCACCGGCCTGTCACGCCGGAAGTTGCGGGTTCGAGTCCCGTCCACCCCGCCAGGTCTTCCTGATAAATCGCTGACTTGCTTCGAGAGCTGCCCGCGCCACCGACTCCATGCGCGCCAGCTCGACGGAAGTCGTTGCTGTCGAGGCAGCTCGCCGAAGAGCTTGCCCCCGGGCGTCAGATGTTAGGCATCCGTCGTGCGGGGCTCGCGCTGCTCGCGGCTCAGCTGCGCCGCCACGCCCCTGCGGCGATCGCTCCAGCGGTCGTCGCGCCCGCGGCTGCCATCCCGCCCGCGACGCACGCGAGGATCACGCTGGCGCTGGCATCGGCGCCGAGCATCGAGACGGCGATGATCGATCCCCCCACGGCGATCGCGAAACGCAGCGCCGTCTCGGACCGATAGCGGCCTCGGCATCGGGAAGCTCGCGCCGTCGAGGATCCACCGCACGCAAGTTAGATGCATATACATGTATAGGCTCCAAAAAAAAGGGCGACCTAGGGCGCGCGGCGAGAGAGGCTTCGGTTGGCGAGCTCGGCAAACACGTCGGCGTCCTCGCGGCCCAGCAGGTTCCGAGCGCGGGTTTGCGCCCTCCGCCAGAGCGGAGCGGCCTCGGCGTAGAGGGCATTGCCGGCGTCGGTCATGCGCACTAGGCGGGCGCGCTCGTCGTCGGGGTCGGTCACGGTTTCGACCCAGCCGTTGCGGCGCATCACGTCCAGGATCCGCGATAGCGACGACGGCTCGAGCGCGATCCGGTCGGCCAGCGTCGAGAGTCGCTCCTCGCCGCGGGCCGCGACGGCCGTCATCACGTTCATCTGCGACGCCCTCAACCCCAGCGGGCGCAGCTCCTCGTCGTAGAGCGCCGTGAGCGTGCGGCTCAGCGCGCGCACCCGAAACATGAGACAGCTCCGCGCGTTCTCGCGGGCCGCCCGCTGGACGTCGGCGCGGAGCTGCTCGGCGGAGCTTCTGGGCATGGATCGATATTAGTTGCATATACAATCAGTGTCAAGAGCGCTCGGACCTGACCGGCGACGCCCACTGGCCGCGTGAGGCACAAACAGCGCGAGCCGAATAGCCGGCGCTTCGCGCGAGTAGTGCGGGGCGCTGGTGGAGCCGAGCGGGATCGAACCGCCAACCTCCGCGTTGCGAACGCGGCGCTCTCCCAGTTGAGCTACGGCCCCAGTCCGGAAGGCGCGCAACGGTAGGGATGGGGTCTGGGCGTCGCAACGCCGACGACCGCGCTTTCTCTTTGCAAAACGTCGTTCGCCGTGCAGGATGGACGCGTGCAGATCGACGTCCGCCGCATCCTCGTGCCGATCGACTTCTCGGCCCACGCCGAGCCCGTGATCCGCTGGGCGATCCACCTCGCGGAGGAGCACGGGAGCACGCTGATCCTGCTGCACGCCTACCACCTGCCCGTCGAGTTCCAACAGCTCGAGGGCGCCTACCTGCCGCAGGAGTTCTGGGCGTCCGTGAAGGCCGAGGCCGAGCAGAACCTCGAGGCGTTCGCGGCGCGCGTTCGCGGGGCGAAGATTCCCGTCGAGGTGATCGCACGCGAGGGCTATCCGGCGACAGTGATCGAGGACGAGGCCGCCGCGCAGAACGCGGACATGATCGTGATCGGGACGCGCGGGCGGTCGGGCCTGAAGCACCTGCTGCTCGGCTCGATCGCGGAGCGCGTCGTGCAGAAGGCGCCGTGCCCTGTGCTCACGGTGCGTCTGCCGGACAAGGCGAGCTGAGCGCAAGCCGCGCTTTTGGGACCGTAATCGGTGCACCTTCCCAGCCGCGCTCAGCGGGCGGGCAGCGCTCGCAGCGGGAGTCGCTTCGGCCCGCGCACGAGGTACGAGTCGACGTATTGCACGCGCGGCTCCAGCAGCTCGAGGCCGGCATAACGCGGGAGCAGCTCCTCGAGCACGATGCGCGCCTCGAGCCGCGCGAGCGACGCGCCCAGACAGAAATGGATCCCGAGGCCGAATGCGAGATGACCTTGCGTGCTGCGCGAGACGTCGAAGCGATCCCCGCTCGGGAACTCTTTCTCGTCGCGATTCGCGGAGCCGAGCAGCGGAAGGACGATCGCGCCGGCGGGGATCGTAATGCCGGCCAGCTCGACGTCGCGCGTCGCCTGACGGAACAGGAACTGGATGGGGCCGTCGTAGCGCAGCGCTTCCTCGACGAGCGCCGGGATCCTTCGCGGATCGCGCTGCACGCGGGCGAGCTCTTCGGGATGCGCGAGCAGCGCGAGCAGCGCGTTGCCGAGCAGATTCGTCGTCGTCTCGTTGCCCGCGACGAGCAGCAGCAGCGTGAACAACACGATCTCGCCCGGGGTCAGCGCCGTCTCGCCGTCTTCCGCCCGAATGAGCGTCGAGATCAAGTCATCCTGCGGATCGCGTCGGCGCTGCTCCACGACGCCGATCAGGTAGTGCGAGAGCTCCGCCAAGCCCTGGAGCACATGCACCGGTCCGAGCGCGCCGGCGCCTCCGGTCGCGCCCGCCACCGCGCAGTCCGACCAGCGCTTGAAGTCGGCCGAGCGCTCGGGCTCGACGCCGAGCATCTCCGCGATCACGGTGACCGGGAGCGGCACGAAGAGCTCCGAGACGATGTCGAACTCGCGCTTCCCGTCGAGCCCCGCGAGCGTCTCGCGCGCGATCGCACGGACGCGCGTCTCGAGCTGCGCC
>DASTOI010000160.1:0-8386 GCA_035762585.1 Myxococcota bacterium | reverse complement strand
ATCCCGACGCCGCGGCGATCGTTCAGGAAGCGTTCGTGCGCGACGGCGTGGAGCTCTGGTTCGACGTCAAGATCCAGCGCGTCGAGACGCGCGGCGGCGAGAAGCTCGTGCACGTGCTCGACAAGGCGGGCCGCGAGCGCGCGCTCGCGTGCGACGCGATCCTGGTCGGCGCGGGGCGTGCGCCGAACGTGCACGGATTGGGTCTCGAGACGGTCGGCGTCGCGTACGACGAGAAGCTCGGCGTGCGCGTCGACGATTTCCTGCGCACGTCGAACCCGCGCATCTACGCGGCGGGCGACATCTGCATGGCGTGGAAGTTCACGCACGCCGCCGACGCCGCCGCGAAGATCGTCGTGCAGAACGCGCTCTTCTCGTTCGGGCCGTTCGGGAGGCAGCGGCTCTCGAAGCTGGTGATGCCGTGGTGCACCTACACGCAGCCCGAGATCGCGCACGTCGGCATGTACGAACGCGACGCGGAGGCCGCCGGCATCGCGACCGACACGTACGAGGTACCGATCGCGCGCGCGAACCGAGCCGTCACCGACGGCCACGAAGAAGGCCTCGTGAAGGTGCACGTGCGCAAGGGAACCGACGAAATCGTCGGCGCGACGATCGTCGCGTCGAACGCCGGCGACTTGATCACGCAGTACACGCTCGCGATCACGCAGCGCATCGGGCTCGGTGCGTTCACGCGCGTGATCTACCCGTACCCGACGCAAGGCGACGCGCTGAAGGCGGTGGCCGGAGCGTTCACGCGGACGCGCCTAACTCCTTTCGCGAAGCGGGCGCTCGGTGCGATCGTGCGATTGAAGCGAGTGGTCTGAAACTCTCGTACGAGCAACGCCGCCGCGGCCGGGCCGGGCCGGGCCGGCTGGTGCGAGACCGCGACCTTCACTCGTTGGGGAAGAGCGCGGATCGGCGCGGCTTTGAGCCGCGCCTCTCGCGTGCGCGCTTCGCGCGCGCAGGAGTCGGCTGCCCGGTTTCGCTCAGCCCCGCGCGTCCTTCTTTCGCGCGGCGAGGATGGCTTGCACGAGCGCTTCGGGAACGTCGCTCGGGAGGGAGTTGTCTTCGGCGCAGGCGGCGCGGCCGAGCTTCACGGTCGCGCGGTAGCTCTCGAGGTAGTTGACGCACGACTGGCAGCCGTGGAGATGGAACTCGAACGAGCCGCGCACGTCCTCGGGCAGGTCGCCGTCGAGATAGGCCATCAAGAACTCGGTCAGCTCGCGACAGTTCATTCGGGCGCTCCTTCGAGCTCGCTCATCAGGTCGTCGAGTCGTTCGCGCAGCATCAGGCGCGCGCGATGCAGCCGCGTCTTCAGCGCGGCGATCGTGATGCCCAGTGCGGTGGCGGCTTCCTCCGTCGTCAGCTCCTCGATGTCGCGAAGCAGCAGAACGTCGCGGTACATGTCGGGCAGCTCGTCGATCGCGCCCCGCACGGCTTTGCGGACCTCGGCGCTCGCAACCGCGCGCTCGCTCTGCGCGGCCCACGCGTGGGGAGCGTGCTCGTGGTGCCCGTCGGCCTGGAAGCGCGGCAGCATCTCCTCGATCGGCTCCTCGGGATGGCGGCGCTTCGTGCGCAGGCGCATCAGCGCCGCGTTCACCGCGATGCGATGCAGCCAAGTCGAGAGCCGCGCGCTGCCGTCGAAGCTCGCGAGATGTCGGAACGCCGAGAGGAACGCCTCTTGCGCTACTTCCTGCGCGTCCTGCTCGTTGCGCAGCAGGCGCCGCGCGACGCTCAGCACGCGCGGCGCGCTCGCGCGCACCCAACGCTCGTAGGCCGCGCCGTCGCCGGAGCGAAGCTCTTCGAGCAGCGCGGCGTCGTCCGCCGGCAGAACGAACGGGGCGCGGGCCTCGCTCATGCCAGCAGCTCGAGCACGGTCTCGGGCGGGCGTCCGATCGCCGCACGCGGGCCGCACACGAGCACGGGGCGCTCGAGCAGCTCGGGGTGCTCCGCGAGCGCGGCGAGCAGCTCCGCGTCGGACGCATTCGCTCCGAGCCCGAGCTCGGCGTACGCAGGCTCCTGGCTCCGCACCAGCGCGCGCAGCGGGCGCCCTAATCGCTGCGCGAGGTCGGCGAGCTCTGCGCGGGAGAGCGGCGCCTCGAGATAGCGGCGCTCTTCGTACGCGGCGCCGCGCGCATCGAGCAGCGCCTTCGCCGCACGGCTCTTCGAGCAGCGCGGGTTGTGGAGCAGCAGCAGCGCGTTCGCATCGCGAGGAAGCATCGGCGCACAGTAGCTCCCACGCGCTCGGCGCGGCGGAATCGACGCGTTCGCGTCGTGCGAAAGCTTCTAGCCCGCGCCTGATGAGTCGCCTAGCCTCGCCCGCCGCGGATGGGAGAGCGCGCGTGTCGTTCTTGCGCTGGATGGGAATCGGAGCCGACGCTGCGCCGGCGCGCACCGCGGGCGACACGCATTCGGTACGCGCGATCTCGGCGCGGCTCGAGCGCCTCGACCCGCAGCTCGCGCGCTACCTCGCGGCGTTCGCGTACGTGCTCGCGCGCGGCGCGAGCGCCGACCTGACGATCGCGGAGGCGGAGGCCGGCGAGATGCGCCGGATCGTCGCCGAGCTCGCGAATCTCGCGCCCGACGAGGCGGACCTCGTCGTCGAGATCGCGCGCTCGCAGGTGCGCCTGCTCGGCGGCACCGAGAACTACGTCGTGACGCGCGAGTTCAAGAATCTCGCGACCCGCGTGCAGCGCGCGCAGCTGCTCGAGTGCCTATTCGCGGTGGCGGCCGCCGACGGCACCGTGTCGCCCGCGGAGTCGGCCGAGATCGTCGCGATCGCCGAAGAGCTGGGGTTTACGCGCATCGAAGCGAACGCGGTGCGGGCGAAGTACCGAGATCGGCTGAGCGAGTTCCAGAAGCGGTAACGAAGCCGGAGTCGCCGCGACCCGTTTCGGGGCGCCGCCGCGTGGTCCGGCGGGGGCTCGCGCCGCTCACCCGAGTGGCCGCGATGGATCGTGCCTTGCGCCATTCGAGGGCTCTGGCGCGCTGCGCCTCGAGCGTGAGCGCGGCCACGCCCGGGGCTTCGCTCTGCGACCCCCGCCTGCCCGCGCGGCTCCTTGCCTGGCGTCGACGGCGCGTGTTAGGGAGTTGGAGGGTGACGTGAACCCGCCATCGAGGCGCGGTCGCGTCTCTTTTCGGTGTTGCCCAGACGGGATTTCGAGCCCTAGCGGGGCCGCCTCTCCTCGCGCGGGCGGCGGGTCAGGAGGCGGATGGTCGCGGGCGAGGCGCCTGGGCCGGGCTCGGTGCGGAGGTCGCGGCGCGTGAGGTGCGCGCCGTCCGCGTCGGCGACGCGCAGCTTCGCGATGCGACGTCCGGTCCTTCGGTCGCGCACGATCACCGGCTCGTTGCCGCGGCCGAAGACCCACTCATCCGACCATTCGCGCAGCGCGGTCAGCACGGTCAGCAGCGCATCGCCCTTCTCGGTGAGGCGGTACTCGAAGCGCTCGCCCTCGCTGCCGACGTCGACGCGCTCGAAGATGCCGTGATCGACGAGATGCTGGAGCCGCGCCGAGAGGATGTTCTTCGCGATGCCGAGGCTGCGCTGAAAGTCGCCGAAGCGGCGCGCCCCGAAGAACGCGTCGCGCACGATCAAGAGCGTCCACCAATCGCCGAACGCCTCGAGCGCCTGAGCGATCCCGCAGTTCATCCGGTCGAAACGCTTGCGTCCCATCGCGCGAGCCTAGCGATTGTTGGGTTTCACGAAGAGACCGAGGGATGGCCGCTGCCGCCTACCACGGCTCGCCGAACGGCCTCACGACGACGTCGAACGCCCAGGTCGAGCGATCCTGATGGACGACGCTCCACGCGACGTCGGCGATCGCGCTCGGCTTCGCGAAGAACTCGTCCGGCTCGTCGGGAAACGCCTGACGCGTCCACGGGACGTCGATCACGGCGTCGATCGCGAGGTAGGAGACGTGGATGCCCCTGGGACCGAGGCTGCGCGCGAGCGACTCCGCGAGCACGCGCTGCGCCGCTTTCGTCGGCGCGAAGCCGGCAAAGCTCGCCTTGCCGCGGTACGCAGAGGTGTTTCCGGTCGCGAGGATCGCTCCCTCGCCCGCCTCGATCATCGCGGGCGCGGCGGCGCGCGTGAGATGAAGCAGCGCCATCACGTTGGTCTGGAAGTTGCGCTCGAGCACCGCGGGCTCGATCTGCTGAAAATCGCCGAACGCGCCGCCGACTGCGTTGTGGATCAGCACGTTCACCGGGCCGAGCTCGCGGGCGACTCTCGCGAGCGTCGCGGCGATCTGCGCCTCGTCCGCGACGTCGCACGGGAACGCGCTCGCACCGGGCAGCTCTGCGGCGAGCTCGCGCAGCCGCCTCTCGGTGCGCGCAAGCATCGCCACCTGATAACCGCCCGCCGCGAAGCGCCGCACGAGCGCGCTACCGGTACCGGGGCCGACGCCAGTCACGAGACAAACTCGATCGGACATCGCGCGCTCCCTCAGGCCGGCTGCGCCGCGAGCGCGGCGGCCACGAAATCGAGCCGATCATTCCCGAAGAAGAGCTCGCCGCCGACGATGAAGCTCGGAGAGCCGAACAATCCGCGCTCGGCCGCGGCCGCGGTCGCGGCATCGAGTCTCGCGACGACGTCCATGCTCCCTGCGCGTTCGAGCAGCTTGACACCATCCAGGCCGGCGCGGTCCAGCAGTGCGATGACTTCGGTCGTCTGCGCGAGATCGCGCTCCCCATTCCACAGCTCGCCGAACACGGCGGACACGTAGGGCGCGGCTCGTCCGTCGTCGGCCGCGATCAGCGCGCCGCGCAGCAGCTGCGCGGTGTCGACCTTCCGCAGATGGGGATTCTGGCGGACGCCGATTCCATGTCTCTTCGCCCAGCGGCCGAGATCGGCTCCGGCGTAGCGCAGCTTGTTCGGACACTCGATCGTCGTCGGACGATTGCCCACGAGCTTCATCAGCTCGAGCAGCCGAAACGGCTTGTAGACGATCTCGGCCCCGTGCTGGCGGGCGAGCGCTGGCAGCTGCGTGTTCGCGATGTAGGAGTACGGGCTCACGAAGTCGAAATGGAACTCGATCGCGCGCATCATCGCGGATCCTCTCGGGGCACGTCTGCCGCAGCCTATGCATTTTGGTTGCATACCGCAACCATCTCGACTACAAACTTCCGAGAACCGCGCGCCGAATTCGGGAGAGACGATGTCCGAGTGGAAGTCGACCGCCTGCATCCTGTGCGAGTGCAACTGCGGAATCGAGGTGCAGCTCGGCGGCGAGGACGGCCGGCGGCTCGTGAAAGTGCGCGGCGACGACGCGCACCCGGCTTCTCAGGGCTACGCGTGCGAGAAGCCGTCGCGGCTCGACTTCTATCAGAACGGTCCGCATCGGCTGACGAGGCCGCTGCGCCGGCGCGCGGACGGCACGTTCGAAGAGATCGATTGGGACACCGCGATCCGCGAGGTCGCCGCGCGCTTCGCCGCGATTCGCGACGAGCACGGCGGCGAATCCATCTTCTATTACGGCGGCGGCGGCCAGGGGAACCACCTGCCCGGCGCTTACGGCCGCTCGACGCGCGCGCTGCTCGGCTCGGTCCACCGCTCGAGCGCGCTCGCGCAGGAAAAGACCGGCGAGTTCTGGGTCGCCGCGAAGATGCTCGGCAGCTATCCGCGCGCGGACTTCGAGCATTGCGAGGTCGCGCTGTTCATCGGCAAGAATCCGTGGTTCTCGCACAGCATCCCGCGCGCGCGCGTCACGCTGCGCGAGATCGCGAACGATCCGAAGCGCTGCCTGATCGTGATCGACCCGCGCCGTACCGAGACCGCCGAGATCGCCGACATCCACCTGCAGGTGAGACCCGGCATGGACGCGTTCCTGCTCGCGGCGCTGGTCGGCGTGCTGGTCCAGGAGCACCTGATCGCGCGCGACTGGATCGCCGCGCACGCCGAAGGGCTCGAGCGCGTGCTGCCGCACTTCGAGCAGCTCTCGGTCGCTGACTACTGCGCGCGCAGCGGTGTCCCGGAGGAGCTCGTGCGCGAGACCGCACGGCGCATCGCGAGCGCTGCGAGTCTCGCGACGTTCGAGGACCTCGGCGTGCAGATGAACCGGCACTCGACGCTAGTCTCGTATCTGCACAAGCTCGTCGTGCTGCTCACGGGCAACTTCGGGAAGAAAGGCGCGGCCTACCTGCCGAGCGCGTTCGTGCCGCTCGCGTCGGGCGACGAGGGCGGCAGCGGCGGCGCATCGCGCCGCACGCCCGTGACGGGGTCGCGCGTGATCGGCGGCCTCACGCCATGCAACGTGATCCCCGAGGAGATCCTCACCCACCACCCCAAGCGCTTCCGCGCGATGCTGGTCGAGAGCGGCAACCCGGCGCACTCGCTCGCGGACAGCGCGCGCATGCGCGAGGCGCTCGCGGCGCTCGAGCTCGTGGTCGTGATCGACGTCGCGTTCACCGAGACGGCGCGGCTCGCGCACTACGTGCTGCCGGTCGCGAGCCAGTTCGAGAAGGCCGAGGCGACCTTCTTCAACTTCGAGTTCCCCAACAACTACTTCCACGTGCGCAAGGCGCTGATGGAGCCGCTGCCAGGCTTGTTCTCGGAGGCCGAGCTCCATGCGCGCATCGCCGAGGCGCTCGGCGCCATGCCGAAGCATGCAGTGGCCGCGCTGCGCGAGGCCTGGCGTGAGGGCCGACGCGAGTTCCGCGCGAAGTTCTTCGAGCTCGTGGCGGCGGATGCGCGGCTCGTCGCGATCGCGCCGGTGCTGCTCTATCGCGCGATTGGCGATCTCCTGCCGAGAGGTCTCGCCGAGGCCGCCGGCGTCTGGGCGCTCTGTCAGATCGCCGCGCCCAAGAACGCGAAGTCGATGGCGCGCGCGGGGTTCGGCGGCGCGCCGCCCGAGGCCGCCGACGCGCTGTTCGACGCGCTGCTCGCGAGCAAGAGCGCGGTCGTGTTCTCGGTCGACGACTGGGAGGAGAGCTTCGCGCGCGTGCGGGCGCCGAACCGCCGCATCCAGCTCGCGATTCCCGAGCTGTTCGACGAGCTGGACGCGCTCGCGCGCGAGCCCCAGCAGCGCAGCGCCGAATTCCCGCTCGTGCTCTCCGCGGGCGAACGCCGCTCATTCACCGCGAACACGATCATGCGCAACCCCGCGTGGCGGAAGAAGGACCGCGCGGGCGCGCTGCGCATGCATCCCGACGACGCCAAGCGCGCAGGTGTTGCGGACGGCGCGCGCGTGCTGCTCACGACGCGCCGCGGCAGCGCGGAGGTCGCGGTCGAGCTCTCCGATCGCATGCAGCCCGGCCACATCGCGCTGCCGAACGGGCTCGGCCTCGATTTCCCGAACGACGGGGGCGAGCGCGTCCCGACCGGCGTCGCGCCGAACGAGCTGACCCGCGGCGAGGACCGCGATTGGGTCGCGGGCACGCCGTGGCACAAGCACACGCCGGCGCGCGTCGAAGCGCTGTGACGCGGCCGACCGTCGTGGTCGTCGGTGTCGGCGCCGAGCGCGGGCTCGGCGCCGCGCTCTGCCGCCGCTTGGCCGCGGAGGGGCATCACGTGCTCGCGGCGGGGCGCACGGCGAGCAAGCTCGAGCAGGTCGTGAAGACGATCGCGCTCGCGGGCGGCAGCGCGGAGCCGATCGCGATGGACACCGCCCGCGAAGCCGACGTCGTCGCGCTGTTCGACCGCGCGATGGCGCCGGGCGACCGGCGCGAGCCCGTCGAGCTGGTCGTGTTCAACGCCGGTAACAACCGGCGCGTCGATTTTCGCGAGCTGCCGGCGGCGCTGTTCGAGGAGATGTGGCGCGTGGGCTGTTACGGCGGATTCCTGGTCGGGCGCGAGGCGGCGCGCCGGCTCGTTCCGCTCGGCCGCGGCACGGTGCTCTTCACCGGCGCTTCGGCGAGCCTGCGCGGCAAGCCCGGCCACGGGCAGTTCTCCGCGTCGAAGGCGGGGCTCCGCATGATCGCGCAGAGCATGGCGCGCGAGTACGGACCGCTCGGCGTCCATGTCGCGCACGTGATCGTCGACGGCGCGATCGATGGGCAGCTGATCCGCGATCGCTTCCCCCGAGCCATCGAGCGCCTCGGCGAGGATGGCCTGTTAGGGATCGACGCGATCGCGGAGACGTATTGGCAGATCCACCGCCAGCACCGCTCGGCGTGGACGCACGAGGTCGACCTGCGCCCGTTCAAGGAAGGTTTCTGATGAACGCTCCCGCGCTGCGCATCTTCTCGTACCTGCCGAACCCGAGGCTCGCGAAAGCGACGATTGCCGCGCGCCTCTGCGGCGTGGCGCTCGAGGTGCGCGGCGCGCCGCCGCGCGAGCTCGCGCGCTGGCTGTGGGATTTCGACGCGCGCCCACTCGCCGACGGCGAGCGCGCCGCCGAGACGACGCGCGAAGCGCGCACCGGCTTCGCGGGTGAGCTGCAGAAGAGCG
>DASTOI010000159.1:0-2042 GCA_035762585.1 Myxococcota bacterium | reverse complement strand
CGTGTTCGCGCGACCGGAGGTCGCGCTCACGGCGGAGCGACTCGCGTACGACCTCGAGCCGCTGCTCGCGTCGCGCCATCGGCGGCAGCTGGTCAACGATTACCTGACCGCGTTGTCGGCGGACGACACGCTCGGCGTCGTTGCGGCGTTGAAGCGCTTCGAGCGGCCGGTGCTCGTGGTCTGGGGCGATGCCGACAGCTACATGCCCGTCGCCTCGGCGCGCTGGCTCGAAGCCAACGTTCCGGGCGTCGAGCGCGTCGTCATCCTCCCCGGAGCGAAGCTCCTCTTCCCCGAGGAGGAGCACGAGCTGCTGAACGCCGAGCTGCTCACGTTCTGGCGAGCGGAGCGCTGAACGCGCGCCCGGCGGTTTGCATCGGGGACGTACTTGCATCGCGCCGCCTCCGCCCGGTCCGTGCAAGTACGTCCCCGATGCAAACCCGAGCTGAGCTACGCAAGGGCGGTGGCTCAGCTCTACGACCGCATCGGGGTCGGCTACCGCGCGCTGCGCGTGCCGGATCCGCGCATCGCAGCGGCGATTACGGCGGCGCTGGGGGACGCAGCGAGCGTCGCGAACGTCGGCGCGGGCGCGGGGTCGTACGAGCCGCGCGATCGGCGCGTGATCGCGATCGAGCCGGCCGGGACGATGATCCGCCAGCGTGCGCACGACGCGGCACCGGCAGTGCGCGGCTCGGGCGACGCGATTCCGCTGCGCGACGCGTGCGTCGATGCCGCGCTCGCGGTGCTCACGATCCATCACTGGCCGGATCGTGCCCGCGGGCTCGCCGAGCTGAAACGCATTGCGCGCCTACGCGTCGTGCTGCTGACGCACCTCATGACACAGCCCTTCTGGCTGCTCGAATACTTCCCCGGCGTTCTGGAGATCGACCGCGGCATCATGCCTTCTCTCGACGAGCTCGAACGCGCGCTCGGCCCGCTGCAAGTCACGCCCGTGCCGATTCCGCATGACTGCAGCGACGGTTTTCTCGGGGCTCATTGGCGGCGGCCCGCTGCCTATCTGCGCGATGACGTGCGCGCCGCGATCTCGTCGCTCGCGCGGCTCGCGCCTGGCGCGCTGCACGACGGCGTCGCGCGCCTGCGCGCCGATCTCGATTCGGGCGCCTGGCAGGAGCGTCACGGCGAGCTGTTAGGGCGCGACGCGCTCGATCTCGGCTACCGAATCGTCGTCGCGCAGCTCTGAGAGCGCGCCGGTCAGCGCCGGCTCAGCTCGTCGTACGCGCCCTCGATCGCCTGCGCGCGTGCGCTGAACGCGGCGCGCGCTTCGGGGTGGGTCACGATGTATGGCGCGTCCTGCTGGATGCCGCGCAGCACGAGCTCGCCGACGCGCGCAGGATCGAGCCCGTGCGCGACGGCCGGACGCAGCGCGTCGAGCAGCGCGCTCGGCGCCGCGCTCGCGGCGCCTGCGAGCTCCGGAGGCCGGTTGCGCGCAGCCTCGAGGATCTTCGTGTTGACCACGCCGGGGCACAGCACCGAGACGCCGATCCGCTCGGGCGCGAGCTCGACCCGCAGCGTCTCGCTGTACGCGACGACCGCGTACTTGCTCGCCGCGTAGACGCCGAGGCCGGCCGACGCCGACAAGCCCTGCGTCGAGGCCGTGTTGACGATGTGCCCCGCGCCCTGCGCGCGCATGTGCGGCAAGAACGCGCCGACGCCGTTCACCGCGCCCATCAGGTTGACGCCCATCACCCAGCGCCAGTCCTCGGCGCTCGCCTCGGCGAGCGGGCCGAGCACGACCACGCCGGCGTTGTTACAGAGCACGTCGACGCGCCCGTAGCTCTCGATCACGCGCTGCGCGGCGGCGTCGAGCGAGTAGCGGCTGGAGACGTCTGCGGGGATGCCGACCACGTCGCCGCCGACGTCGCGCACCGAGGCCTCGGCCGGCGCGAGCGCGCGCTCCTCGAGATCCAGCAGCGCGATGCGCGCCCCAGCGCGCGCGAGCGCCTTCGCGATGCCGAGGCCGATCCCGCTCGCCCCGCCGGTCACGACCGCGACCTTCCCGCCCAGGTCCTTCACGGTGGCTCCTC
>DASTOI010000158.1:0-2903 GCA_035762585.1 Myxococcota bacterium | reverse complement strand
CGAACATCCTGCTGCCGCTGCTCGGCGTCGGCGAGTGAACGAACGCTGCGCGTCGCGATAGGCTCGGCCGCCATGCCCACCGCACTCGGACATCTGCGCATCTGCGACTTCACCGGACAGCTCGCCGGCGCCGGCGCGACGAAATGGCTCGCTGCGTTCGGCGCCGAGGTGATCCGCATCGAGGACCCCGTCACGATGGGCCTCTGGGACATCCTGCGCCCGATGCCACCGTTCGTCGACGAGCGGCGCGGCGTCGACTTCGGCGGCGGCTTCAATAATCACAACGTCGAGAAGTACGGGATCACGCTGAACCTGCGGACCGAGCGCGCGCGCGAGATCCTCGCCGAGATCGTGAAGCGCTCGGACGTCGTCAGTGAGAACTTCGCGAAGGGCGTGCTCGAGCGTTGGGGCTTCGGCTACGAGCGGCTGCGCCAGCTGAAGCCCGACATCATCTACGTCTCGAACTGCGGCTTCGGGCACGTGGGACCCTACTCGGACTGGAAGACGTGGGGCCCGATCGTGCAGGCCGTCTCCGGCCTCACGTTCTCCTCGGCGCTGCCCGGCCAGCCGCCCGCCGGCTGGGGCTACTCGTACATGGACCACACCGGCGGCATGACGATGGCGATCGCGATCCTGCTCGCGCTCTTGCATCGCCAGCGCACGGGTGAGGGCCAGTGGGTCGACATGGCGTGCACCGACGCCGGGCTCACGCTGACGGGGACCGCCGTGCTGGACTGGACCGTGAACGGGCGCCCGTCGCGCCGCGAGGGCTCGCCGGACAGTAATCACTCCGAGCATCCCGCGATGGCGCCGCACGGGATCTATCCCGCGCGCGGAGAGGACGACTGGATCGCGATCGCGTGCCGCAGCGACGCCGACTGGAGCGCGCTCGCGACGAACATCGGCGCGGAGTGGGCGCGCGACGCGAGGCTCGCGACGCTCGCGGGCCGCTTCGCGGCGCAGGCCGCGCTCGACGCGCGACTCGCGGCCTGGACGCGCGGCTTCGAGAAGTACGCGCTCGCGCGCGAGCTCCAGGCCGCCGGCGTTCCGGCTGCGGCGGTCGCCAAGCCCGAAGAGCGCATCGATCAGGACCCGAGCACGCTGGCGTTCGGGCTCTGGCCGACCGTGAAGCACAGCAAGATCGGCAACGTGCGCGTCGACGGCCTGCCGGTCCATCTCTCGAAGACGGACTGGAAGATGGAGCGCGGCGCGCCGTGTCTCGGCGAGCACACGGAGCTGGTGTTAGGGAAGCTGCTCGGGATGTCGCCCGACGACGTCGCGAAGCTGCGCGCGGAGGGCGTGGTATGAGCGCGGCGGCGAACCGAGGAGCGCAGCCGGGCGAAGGCGCGCTCAGCGGGTTGCGCGTCGTCGAGCTCGCGAGCGAGAAGTGCGCGTGGGCCGGCAAGCTGCTCGCCGACATGGGCGCGGACGTGATCCTGGTCGAGCCGCCCGGCGGCGATGCCGCGAGGAATTACGGGCCGTTCCTCGGCGATCAGCCCGGCGCCGATCGCAGCCTCTACTGGTGGCACCACCACACGAGCAAGCGCGGGATCGTGCTCGACCTGACCGCAGAGCCCGGCCGGGCGCGGCTGCGCAAGCTGATCGCCGGCGCCGACGTCGTGCTCGAAGCGGAGGCCCCCGGCGCGCTCGCCGCGCTCGGCCTCGACTACCCCGATCTCTCGCGCGGCAAGCCGGGCCTGATCCATTGCTCGATCACGCCATTCGGCCGCAGCGGCCCGCGCAAGGACGAGCTCGCGACCGACCTCACCGTGCTCGCTGCCGGCGGCCCCGCGTGGATGAACGGCTACGACGATCACTCGCTGCCGCCCGTGCGCGGGCTCGGAAATCAGGGCTGGGCGATGGGCTGTCATTACGCCGTGATGTCGATCCTCACCGCGCTGGTCCACCGCGGCGTGTCGGGCGAGGGCCAGCACATCGACGTGAGCATGCACGCCGCGGCGAACGTCACGACGGAGGTGGGCTCCTACGGCTGGCTGGTCGCGAAGCAGACCGCGCAGCGCCAGACCGGCCGCCACGCCGGCTCGCAGCCGACCATGCCGTCCCAAATGAAGTGCGCCGACGGCCGCTACGTGAATACCGGCGTTCCGCCGCGCAAGCCCGCCGAGTTCGCGAAGCTGCTCGCGTGGCTGCGCTCATTGGGGCTCGAGGAGCGCTTCCCGGAGGCGGTCCTCCTCCGGCTGGGCGCGGAGCGGCAGACGATCGACCTCTCGAAGATCGGTCAGGACGCCGAGCTCACTGCGATCTTCGGCGCGGGCCGCGAGGCGATGAACTTCATCGCTTCGCAGATCTCCGCGTACGACTTCTTCCTCGGCGCGCAGCGCGCGGGCCTCGCGGTCGGCGCGATCCTCTCGCCCGAGGAGGCGTTCGAGGACGAGCACTTCAAGGCGCGCGGCTTCCAGGTCGAGGTGCACCATCCCGAGCACGGCCGCAGCTTCCGTTACCCGGGCGCGCCGTACGCGATGCAGCGAGGCGCGTGGCGCATCTCGCGCCGCGCGCCGCGGCTCGGTGAGCACACGGAAGAGGTGATGCGCGAGATCGGCGAGGCGTGAGCGAGAGGAGGGGGCCATGAGCAGCGCGATCCACTCGATGCCGCTGATCGACATCGACACGCACTACACTGAGCCGCGCGAGCTCTGGACCTCGCGCGCGCCGGCGGCGCTGCGCGACGCGGCGCCGCGCGTCATCCAGAAGCCCGACGGCAGCGACGCGTGGATCGTCGGCCGCGACATGGCGCTCTCGCCGCCCGGCTTCTGCGTGATCCGCCCCGACGGCTCGAAGGCGCTCGGCACGTTCTCGCTGGCGCGCTTCGACGAGATGACGCCGGCCGCGAGCGAGCCCGCGGCGCGCGTGCGCGCGATGGACGAGCTCGGCATCGCGCGCCA
>DASTOI010000157.1:0-4038 GCA_035762585.1 Myxococcota bacterium | reverse complement strand
CGGCGCATGCACGCGCGGCCACGCGATAGCGTTCGTCGGCACGACGGGAGCAGAGATGGATGGGCGAATCTCGGCGGGGCTGACGGAGCGCGTACTCGCGAAGCTCGGCTTCGCGCGCGCGCCCGCGACCGATCGCGCCGGCCTCGCCGCGCTGTATGCGGCGTGGTGCCGCAGCGTGCCGTTCGACAACGCGCGCAAGCTGATCCACTTGCGCGCGAACGATCCCGCTCCACTGCCGGGCGACGCGCCGGACGATTTCTTCGCCGCGTGGCTCGCGCACGGCGCCGGCGGAACTTGTTGGGCGCTGCACGGCGCGTGGTGCGCGCTGCTCGAGGCGTGCGGCTTCGACGCGCGGCGCGCGATCGCGACGATGCTCGTCGCCCCGGATCTGCCGCCGAACCACGGCAGCGTGAGCGTCCGGCTCGGCAGCGAGACGCTGCTGGTCGACGGCACGATGCAGTACGGCGAGCCGCTGGCGCTCGATGCAGCACGCGCGACCGAGATCGCGCATCCGGCGTACGGCGTGCGCGCGCGACCCGACGGCGCGAAGTGGCGGGTCGCGTGGCGCTCGCCGTTCACGCTCGAGCCGATGGACTGCCGCATCGAGTCGCTCGCCGGCGACGCCGCGGCATTCCGCGCATACCACGAGGCGACGCGCGCGTGGAGCCCGTTCAACTTCCAGCTGATGGTGCGCGTGAGGCGCGGCGACGGAATCCTGAACGCGACGCGCGGCGAGCGCATCTTCATCGCCGCAGATGGCTCCGTTGCGCGCGCGCCGCTGAGTCGCGACGCGAGGCTGAAGCTGCTCATCGAGGAGGCCGGCTTCAGCGAAGAGCTCGCGAGGCAAGTCCCGGACGACATCGCGATGCCGCCGCCGCCGGGCAGCCGGAGCGCGCAGAGCGCGAGCGAGCCGCCGCGAGCCTGAGTCCTCCCGCGGGCGCTGCGCGCCCGTGCGCTGGGTGCCGATCCGCTTCCCGCGCAATCGCTTCGCCGCGGAGCTGCGCATCCATGCGCGCGCGCCGCGCGCCGCGCTCCGAGGCCCATCGACAATTTCGATGATTTGGGAAATATTTCCCAAGTAAATCGGCGCGCGCGCCGATGAGGGACGAAGCCGCGGCGAGAGCCGCAGCGGCGAGGCGAAACGAAGGACCCCAACACCCCCCGAGCGAACCCAGGCGTGGACCCCGGCCGCCCCGCACTCGCCGCCGCCCTCCGCAGCGTGCTGAGACCGCTGGTGCGGATCCTCCTCCGTAACAAGGTCGACGTCTGGACCCTCGTCGAATACGTGAAGCAGACCTACGTGGACGTCGCGTCGCGAGAGTTCGCTGCCGGTGAGCGCAAGCCGACGGTCTCGCGCGTCTCGCTGCTGACCGGTCTCACGCGCAAGGAAGTCAGCCGGCTTTGGGAGGCGGACGAGAGCGCGGGCGTCGACACCGCCCGCTACAGCCGCGCGGCCAACGTCGTGACGGGCTGGATCCGAACGCGCGGTTATCAGGACGCGCGCGGCGTGCCGCTCGAGCTCCCGTTCGACGGCCCGCGGCGCTCGTTCAGCGAGCTCGTGCGGCGCTTCGGAGCCGACGTGACTCCTCGCGCGCTGCTCGACGAGCTGCTCGAAGCCGGCGCGGTCACGCGCCGCGGAGATCGCATCCGACTCAGCGCGCGCGGCTACGTGCCGCGCACCGACGACGCGGAGAAGCTCGGCATCCTCGGCGCCGACGTCGCGGATCTGATCTCGAGCGTCGACCACAACATCGTGAATCCGCCGGAGCGCGCGTTTTTCCAGCGCAAGGTCGCCTACGACAACCTCGTCTCGGCGTGCCTGCCGGAGCTGCGCGCGCGCGCGGCGCGCCGCGGACAGACGCTCTTGGAAGCGCTCGACGAGTTCATGGCCGCGAACGATCGCGACGCGAACCCGAGCGTCGCGGGCGAGGGCCGGCACCGCGCCGTGTTGGGCATTTATTACTACGAGGAGCCCGTCGCAGCGGCGGCCTCCGAGGGGGACGCAGATGCGTAGGTTCATCGCCCTCGCGCTGATCGCAGCGCTCATGCTCAGCTCGCTCAGCTGCGGCGCCGGCAGCCTCGCCGGCGGCGGCATCGGCGGCAGCGGCCTCTCTTCCGGCTCGATCACTGCCTTCGGCAGCATCTTCGTCACCGGAACCGAGTACGACACCACGGGCGCGAGCATCGAGCTCGAGCGCGTCGCGAGCTCCGCCTCCGCGCTGCGCCTCGGCATGGTCGTCGTGGTCGAAGGCGATCGCAACGGCGCGACGGGCACCGCGGACAGCGTCCGCTACGACGACGAGATCGAGGGCCCGATCTCGGCGATCACCGTGCTCTCCACGGACGAGAAGCAGCTCGCGATCCTCGGTCAGGTCGTCACGATCGAGCGCACGTTGACGCGCTTCGACGCGAGCAGCGGCATCACGGCCCCGGACTTCGACACGATCGCCGTGAACGATCTCGTCGAGGTCAGCGGCTTCCGCCGCGCCGCCGACATCCAGGCGACGTACGTCAAGAAGAAGGGCGTGTTCGCGGGCGGCACGCCGAGCGTCGAGCTGAAGGGCACGGTCAGCGGCGTGGCCGGACAAAGCTTCCTGCTCGGCACGATCCTCGTCAGCTGGAACGCGAGCACGACGCTCGACGGCATTCCGAGCGGCGGGCCGGCGAACGGCGACTTCGTCGAAGTCGAAGGCACGCTCACGGGCGCGACGAGCGTTCAAGCCGCCCGCATCGAGCGCGAGGACGCCTTCGGCGGCGATCGCGACGATTTCGAGATCGAGGGCGCGGTAACGAGCTTCGTGTCGCTCGCGAGCTTCCGCGTCGACGGCCAGCTCGTGAACGCTTCTGGCGCCGGCGTGGTGTTCGAGCCCAACGATCCGACGTTCGTGCGCGACGGAGCGCGCGTCGAAGTCGAGGGCGAGCTCGTGAACGGCACGCTGATCGCGCAGCACGTGAAGCTGCGCGACGGCGAGGTGCGCGTGCACGCGCAGATCGCCGCCGCGGGCGACATCGACCCGATCGCCGGCACCGTTCGACTGCTCGGCATCACGATCCGAGCCGACGCGTCGACCCAGTTCGAAGACGACTTGTTGGGGATCCCGAGCTTCGGCATCGACGATCTGGCGGCGGGCGACTTCCTGGAGGTGCGCGGCGTCGCCGACGTGGCCGGCGTCCGGGCCACCGAGATCGAGCGTGCCGACGACGCCGAAGACGTTCAGCTGCGCGGCCGCGTCGACGTGATCGATGCCGATCCCGCGGGCGGGCGCTCCGTGACGATCCTCGGCGTCGTCGTGCCGACGGACGCGGACACCGAGTTCGACGACTTCCCGGTCGCCGTCGACGACGAGGACGATTTCTACGCAGCCGTGCAAGTCGGCGACCTGCTCGACGTCGAGGACGAAGAGGACGGCGACGAAACCGCGATCGACGTCGCGGACGAAATCGAGTTCGCGTCGGATGAGGAAGGAGACGAAGATGACTGAGCAACGCTCGGACGTTCGCCAGAAAGCAACGGGGCGCGCTTATTGGAGCGCGAGCCGCAGAGACGGCGCGTGCTTGGTCAGCGATCTGTCCGCGGGCGGCGCGCGCATCGAGGCCGTCGGGCTCGCCCTTCGCGCCGGAGACCGCCTGCTGCTGACGCTCGAGGTCGGCGAGCGGCTGTTGCCGCAGGTGCACGCGCTCGTCGTCTGGGTCATGCCGCAGCGAGAGGCCGGTCTGCGATTCGAGTGCCCATCACGAGAGTTCTCTGATCTCGTGCGCGTCCTCGTCACCCGCGAGCCGCTGCCGTTCGTGGGTTTGCTCGAACGGAGCGTCGCGTGAGCTCGGCGCTGCCGCGGCGGATCGCGCAGAACGTGCGGATGCTCGGCGCGGGCGCCGAGCGCGCGCTCGCAGCGCCGCGCGCTCCCGGTGTGCTGCCCGGAGCGCCCGTGCAGGCGGCCGCGCGCCTCGAGCCCGAGCGCCTCGCGCGCGCTGCGCGCGCGTACTCGACGCGCCGCGCTCCCGAGAGCGCGATGCGCTTCCTGCGGACCGATCTCTCGC
>DASTOI010000156.1:0-4381 GCA_035762585.1 Myxococcota bacterium | reverse complement strand
CGCGAAGCGGCTCGGCGGCGTGGTCGAGGCCTACGACACGCGTGCGGCAGCCGCGGAGCAGATCGAATCGCTGGGCGCGCGCTTCGTGAAGCTCGAGCTCGACGCGGGCGACGCGCAGGACGCCGGCGGCTACGCGAAGGCGCAGAGCGAAGCGTTCTACGCGAAGCAGCGCGCGCTGATGGCGGCGACCGCGGCGAAGAGCGACGTGCTGATCACGACCGCGCTCGTGCCGGGCCAGCGCGCGCCGCTCTTGCTCGACGAAGCGGGCGTGCGCGGCATGAAGCGCGGTGCGGTGATCGTCGACCTCGCGGCGGCGAACGGCGGCAACGTCGCGCTCACACAGCCCGGCGAGGAGCGCGACGTCGACGGCGTCACACTGCTCGGCCCGCTGAACCTGCCGAGCGAGATCCCCGGCGACGCGAGCCGGCTCTTCAGCCGCAACGTCGTCGCGCTGGTCACCCATCTCGTGAAGGACGGCAAGCTCGCGCTCGATCTCGAGGACGAGATCACGCGCGGGACGCTGCTCACCCATCAGGGCCAGATCACGAACGCCGCCGTCAAGGAGCGCGCGGGCGTCTGATCCCGCTGCGCTCGAGGAGAACCGCCGTGTCGCTTCGTCCACTCGTGCTCGTCTCGCTCGCTGCGTTCGCGCTCGCCTGCTCGGAGGGGGAGAACGCTGCGCCGTCGGCCGCCGGGGACCCGATGGCCGGCGCACCCGATGCCGCAGCGGCGACGCCGCCGATGACGCCTGGCGCGGCGGACGGCTCGCCGTTCTCGGTCACGCACATCACGGAAGGCTCCGGCGCGATGCCGACCGCGAGCGACGTCGTGCGTGTGAACTACGAGGGCAAGCTCGCCGACGGCACCGTGTTCGACAGCTCGTACGCGCGCAACGAGCCCGCGACGTTCCCGCTGAGCGGCGTGATCTCATGCTGGACGCAGGGCGTCGCGCAGATGAAGGTCGGCGGCGCGGCGACGCTCGTCTGCCCGCCGGAGATGGCGTACGGCCCGAACGGCGTGCCCGGCACGATCCCGGCGAACGCGACGCTCACCTTCAAGGTCGAGCTGCTCGCGATCGAGTCCGGCTCGCCCGCCGCTCCGTGATTCGAACAGCGCGCGACGACGCGTTCGGTCACTGGACCGCGCCCGAAGGCGGACCGCATCCGGGCGTCGTCGTGATTCCGGACGTCTGGGGCGTCTCCGATCTCTATCGCCGGATCGCGGCGCGTCTGGTCGGCGAGGGCTTCGCGGCGCTCGTCGTCGATCCATACCGCTACACCGGTCGCGAGGGCCTCTCGCCCGCGACGGTGCTGCCGTTCATCGGGCAGCTCGACGACCGCGCCGTGCTGCGCGCGGTGCAGGAGGCGATCGACGCGCTCGCGGCGAGCCCGGCGGCGCGCGGCCGCAAGCTCGGCGTGATCGGCTTCTGCATGGGGGGGCAATACGCGCTGCTCACTGCGTGCACGTGCAGGGGCCTCTCGGCGTGCGCCCCGTTCTACGGGATGGTGCGCTACGAGGCGGGGCTCGATCCCGCGAAGAAGCCGCGCCAGCCGCTCGACGCGATCCCCGAGCTGAGCTGTCCGTTGTTAGGGCTGTACGGCGCCGAGGACGCGCTGATTCCGGTCGCGGACGTCGAGGAGCTGAAGCGCCGGCTCGCGCGCACGAAGCACGCGCACGAGGTGCGCATCTACCCGGGCGCGGGCCACGCGTTCCTGAACGACACGCGGCCCGAGGCGTATCGGCCCGAGGCGGCGACGGACGCGTGGAGCCGGCTCGTGCCGTTCCTTCATCGCGAGCTCGACTGATGCGAGCGCCTTCACGCGGCGCGGCTTCAGAGCGACGCCGGCCGTCCTAACAGCAGCGCCAGCGTGCGTCCTCGCGCGACGTAGCGCGTCACGCGCACATCGAGCAGCGACGCGGCGCCGCCCGCATCCCGGAGCGCAGCGCGCGCGTGAAGCGGCTCGCCTCCCTCCGCGATCGCATCGAGCAGCTGTCGCCACGCCGCGAGCTCGCCCGGCGCCGCGAGCGCATCGAGATCGCGCGCGAGCAGCTCGGGACGGCTCAGGCCGAGCAGCGCGCATGCGGCGGGGTTCGCGTCGACGATCGCGCCGCTGTCGGCGTCGGCGGCGAGGAACACGTCGGCGACGCGGTCGATCGCCGCGGAGACGGCGCGCCGCGCGCTCGGCGTTGCGGCGCTCGCGCTCTGGCGCGCGTGCGCGCCGGCGCTCAGCGTCGCGACGAACTGCGCGCGCAACGCGGCGAGCGGCGCGCGCACCTTCTCGGCGTCGAGCCCGGCGAGCGCGCACGCGGCGTCGACCCACGCGTCGATCGCGCGCGACGTGCGCCGCACCGAGACGCGCAGCCCTTCGAGCGAAGGCGACGCGCCGCCGCGCGCGAGCGAGAGCAGCGCGAACGAGCGGAAGCGCCGCAGCGCCTCGGCCTCGCTGCTCGCGGGATCGAGCGCGCCGGCCGCGCGCGCCGCTTCGCGGTCGATCGCGATCCGCTGCTGCGCGAGCCATTGCGCGAGCGCCGGTTCCACGCGCGCGAGTCTAAACCGCCGTGCGTAGAGCGCGCGCAGCGAACGCGCAGCTCGCGCGCGAGGATCCGAGTCCCACGAGCCGACGCCGATGGGCGGACGCAAGCCGACGAGCGCGAGCAACGCTCGCGCAGTCGGCGCGCAGCGAGCCGGTGTCTTGCTGGATGCCGAGCGTCGCTACCGCGGAGGCGAGCGAAGCTCGGAGAGAACTGCCCTCAATCGCGCCGTCGCATCCGCCGATGCAGGCCCACATGGAACCCGGTGCCGAGGTTGCCGACGGGAAGCGCCGGCTGATCGTCTCGATTGCTCGGCCCAGCGCGTTCGTTCCGCTCTCGCGCGCGATTCTCGGCCGCATGGGCTACGCGATCGTGCCGCTCGACGAGTGGCAGGCCTACGCGCCGCAGGCGAAGCAAGAGCCGGCGCTCTGCCTCGTCGACGACCGCATGTTCTCCGCGCTGCCCAGCAGCGCGCCGTTCGATCGACTGCCGATCCTGCTGCTGACCGGCCGGGACCCGAGCCGCATCGAGGATCGGCGCGTGCTCGGCGCGATCTCGCAGCCCGCCGGTCTCCACGAGCTCTTCCGCCTGCTCCAGCAGCTGCTCGAGGCGGTTCCGCGCGCGTCGCTGCGAGTGCCGACGAATCTGCCCGCGCGCATGCGTGCGACCGATCGCGAGTGGAACGGATCGGTGCTCTCGCTCTCCGAGAACGGGTGTCTGCTGCGCACACCGGAGCCGCTGCCGCTCGGAACAGCGCTCGAAATCTCGTTCGAGCTGCCGCGCTCCGGCCGCATCGAGACGCGCGCCGAGGCCAGCTACCAGCTGATCCCCGACTTCGGCCTCGTGTTCCAATCGACTCCCGCCGCCGCGCGCCACGCGATCCGCGACTTCGTCGAGGAGCACCTCGCCGCCGCCTGACCTCGTAGGTTTGCGAGGTCGGACCCCGAACAGACTCGGCGCGGACGCGGCCGCGCGCCCGAAGTACGCTGCCGGACATGAGCGACCTCGATTGGCGCACGTTCGACCTGTTCGATCCGACCCAGGAGCACGCGCTCTTGCGCGAGACGCTGCGCGAGTTCGTGCAGCGCGAGGTGGAGCCGCAGGCGGCGGCGCACGATCGCGAGGAGAAGTTCAACCAGGCATTGTTCCGCCGCGCCGGTGAGCTCGGCCTGCTCGGCGTCACGCTGCCGGCCGAATACGGCGGCTCGGGCCTCGACGCCACGGCCGCGGTCCAGCTCTACGAGGAGCTTTGCAGCTCCGATCCCGGCTTCGGGCTCGCGGTGCTCGCGCACTCGGTGCTCTTCGCGCAGAACCTCGCCGTCAACGGCAACGACGAGCAGAAGCGCCGCATCCTGCCGAAGGCCGCGTCCGGCGAATTCGTGTGCGGCCTGTGCATGACCGAGCCGTCGGTCGGCACCGACGTGCTCGCGATGAAGACGCGCGCGCGCCGCGACGGCGAGGCCTACGTGCTCGACGGCACGAAGACCTTCATCACGAACGGCGGCCGCGACGAGCAGACGCTCGGCGATGCGTTCGTCGTCTACGCCGCGACTGGGGATCGCTCGCTCACGTCGTTCCTCGTCGAGAAGGGCATGCGCGGCTTCCGGCTCGGGCAGAAGTGGAAGGACAAGCTCGGCATGCGCGCTTCGTTCACCGCCGAGCTCGTGTTCGACGGCGTGCGCGTGCCGCTCGCGAATCGATTAGGGGAGGAAGGCGAGGGCACGCTGCAGATGATGCGCAACCTCGAGGTCGAGCGGCTCACGATCGCGGCGATGTCGCTCGGCATCGCGCGCCGCTCGCTGCGCGCGATGGTCGAGTGGGCGAACCAGCGCACGAGCTTCGGCGCGCC